>JAHDVN010000350.1 GCA_023384635.1 Thermoanaerobaculia bacterium | reverse complement strand
CCGAAGGCGAGGTTGAAGACGGGCAGCGCCATGAGGGTGGTGGCGATCGCCATCAGCACCATGATCGAGAAGAGGGTGGGCGTGATCACCCCGCGCTCCAGGCCGATGTTCAGGATGATCAGCTCCATGAGGCCGCGGGCGTTCATGAGCGCGCCGATCCCGAGGGCCTCGCGCGGCGGCTCGCCGGAGAGCCGCGCCGCCGCGTAGCAGGCGGCGCCCTTCCCGAGACAGGCGGCGAGCAGGACCAGCCCCGCGATCCCCCAGAGGAAGGAGGAGTCGACGAGGCCGATGCGCGTGTTCAGGCCCGAGTAGATGAAGAAGAGCGGCAGCAGGAGGTTCACGGTGAGCGGCTGGACCCGGCGCTCGATCTGACGCGCGATCTCGCCGCCCGGCATTGCGGCGCCGAGCACGAAGGCGCCGAAGACCGCGTAGATCCCCACCCGGTCGGTGTACCAGGCGGCGAACATGAGCAGGGTGAGGGCGCCGGGCAGCGCCACGCTGTCGTAGGCGCCGCGCCGGGTGATCCAGCCGCCCGCCCGGGCGAGCACGGGCCGCAGCACGAGGAAGGCCACGAGCGCGAAGGCGAGGCCGCCGCCGATCGCCCAGACGGCGATCGCCGGATCGCCGCTGAAGCTCGCGAGAACGACCGCCAGGATGCACCAGGCGGCGGCATCGTCGGCCGACCCGGCGGCGAGCGCGAGCGTCCCCATCGAGGTCCCCGAGAGGCCGCGCTCGTAGATGATCCGCGCCAGCATCGGGAAGGCGGTGATCGACATTGCCGCCCCCATGAAGAGGGCCGCCTGGCCGGTCGAGACACCCTCCGCGAAGAGCAGCTGCTCGCCGTGGAACGCCCAGGCGATCGCCGCCCCCAGCCCGAACGGCGCGAGGATCCCGGCCCAGGAGACGGCCACCGCGCTCCGCGCCCGCCGCCGCAGCAGCCCGAGGTCGAAGTCGAGGCCGACCAGGAACATGTAGAGCACGAGGCCCACCTGCGCCACCGCGTAGAGGACGGGCATCACGGCGCCGGGGAAGAGCCGGCCCTGCAGCCCGGGGGCGATCCAGCCGAAGAGGGAGGGGCCGAGCAGCACCCCGGCGATCATCTCGCCGACCACCTGCGGCTGGCCGAGGAAGCGCGCGAGGTAGCCCACCAGCCGGCAGGCGAGGAGAATCGCCGCGAGCGCCAGGAAGAAGGCGATCGTGAGCTCGTGGTTGTCCATCGCGCCTCCGGCGGAGCTCCGCGCGGGAGCAAGCCCGCGGGCGGGAGCGGCTAGACTACTCCCGATGCGGTGGCACCGGTCGCTCGCCTGGCTCGGGACGACGGCCCTCCTCGCGGCCTGCGGCGACGGGGCAGGGGAGGGGAGCGCCGCGCGTCCGGCGGCGCCGCCGCCGGCCGTGCCGCCGGCCCTCACCGCGGACCAGTCCCACGGCCAGCAGGTCTTCCGCGCCCACTGCATCTCCTGCCACTCGGTCGACGGCCGGGGCCTGGCGCCGCTCGGCGTCGATCTCACCGCGAGCCGCTTCGTCGCCGAGCGGAGCGACCCGGAGCTCCAGGGCTTCCTGCGGCGCGGCCGCGCTCCCGGCGAGGAGGGCAACCGCACCGGCCGCCAGATGCCGGGGCTTGCCGGCCTGCCCGACGTGGGCGATCCGGAGATCGCGGCGCTCGTCTCGCACCTCCGGCGCATCAACCGCTCCTCCTGAGCGGGTCTCCCCCCTGTCAATCTCGACAATCGGGTCCTGAACTCCTACGATCCCCCGGGATGCTCAGTCAGACGACCGGCTACGCCGTCTCCGCCCTCTCCTTTCTCGCCACCAACGGCTCGCGCCCGGTCCTGGTGCGGGAGATCGCCGAAGCGCTCGCCCTGCCGCCGCCGTACCTGGCGAAGATCGTCAACTCCCTCGGCCGCCGCGGGCTGGTGGCGACCCAGCGCGGCATCGGCGGGGGGGTGCACCTCGCGCGGCCGGCGGCGGAGATCACCGTCTGGGATCTCTGCGCCGCCCTCGACGACCCCGTGACCCAGCCGCGCTGCCTGCTCGCGCTCGACGGCTGCAGCGACGAAGGTGCCTGCCCGGCGCACGAGGTCTGGAAGGTCCAGCGCGAGGCCCTGTGGGCGTTTCTCAAGGCGACGAGCCTCGCCGACATCGCCGCCTTCGAGGCGGCCCGCGGCCGGGTGCCGCTGGCGCGGACCGCGGTCGCCGCCGCCCGGGCGCGGCCCGGACGGTAGACTGGCTGCGAGGAGGAGAGATGCTCGAAGCGCTGCGCACCACCCCCGCCCTGGTGAAGCTCGACCTCTACTGCAAGGGGCTGCGGCTCGACGACTCCTGCTTCATCGAGGAGGACGGGGGCCGCAAGATCCTGCGCACCCGGGCCGGGCTCGGGAGCGGCCTGGAGCTCATCCTCCCCGGCGGGCTGTGGACCAACGCCCCGGTGAGCGAGCCGTTCGCCGCCCGGTCCCCCTACACGCTCCACAAGAGCGGCGGCGAGTATCACCTCTACCACGACGGCTCCGAGGTGACGAAGGTGGAGCTCTCGCCGCGGCCCGGCTGGTACGACCGCCCGACCACGACCGGCAAGCCGATGACGCGGATCGGCACGCTGCAGGGGACCTACCTCGGCGTCTATCCGGCGAAGGTGTGCGAGTACTGGACCGCCAAGCCGCAGAAGGTGAACTGCAAGTTCTGCTCGGTCGGCCTCAACCTCGGCGTCGACGACGCCGACGAGAAGTCGGTCGACGAGGTGATGGAGGTCGTGCGCGCGGCACGCGACGAGTCCGGGATCACCTACGTCGACTTCAACACCGGCCACTACGAGGGGGACACCTACCTCGACATCCTGTTGCCGTACATCCGGCGGATCAAGAAGGAGACCGGCCTGCTGGTCGGCGTGCAGACGCCGCCGCACCGCGATCTCAAGCGGTACGACGAGCTGCGCGAGCTCGGGGTCAACCGCGCCTCCTTCTGCTTCGAGATCTTCGACCGCGAGATCTTCCGCGAGATCTGCCCCGGCAAGGACGCCGAGTACGGCCTCGACCACTACCTCGAGGCGATCCGCTACTGCGCCACCCTCAAGCACAAGGGGCCGAAGGACGAGCCCTGGGTGACCAACGGCGAGATCGTGGCCGGCCTCGAGCCGCCGGAGTCGTCGATCCGCGCGATCGAGTGGATCACCTCGGTGGGCGCGGTGCCGACCGTCTGCGTCTTCCGCCCGCTGGTCGGCACCGACATGGCGGCGGCCGAGCCGCCGACCACCGAGTCGATGATCCCGGTCTTCCGCCGCCTGTACGAGACCTGCATGGAGGCCGGCCTGCCGGTGGGCGTGGCGCCGAACATCCACGTGAGCCTCGTCATGCTCCCGGAGGAGTGCCGGGCGTTCTCCGACCGCAGCTATCCCTTCCAGCGGCTCAAGCTGCGGGCGATGGCGAAGGTCTTCGGCCGGCGCTTCCAGCGCCGTCTCGCGGCGTTCGACGCCGCCCGCGCCGCCTGACGGGGCGGGGCCCCGGCTGCGCTAGCATCGCGGCCATGGCCGACGCCGATGCCCGCCGTTTGGAGGTCGAGGCGTGGCTCGCGGCGAGCGTCCTCTTCCGCCGCCTCGCGGAGGGGGACCGGGCGCGGATCGCGCAGCTCGCCGAGCTCCGCTCCTACCGGCGGGGGACGG
>JAHDVN010000349.1 GCA_023384635.1 Thermoanaerobaculia bacterium | reverse complement strand
CGCGCCACCCGCTGCGCCGGCGCGCCCGCGAACCCCGCCCCCGGCGAACACCCGCTCCACCGCCTCAGCTCGCGGGGCGAGTCTGATCGAGACGCGCCAGCGCGCGGTCGATCCGCGCGAGCACCCGCTCGCGGCCGAGAATGGAAAGGAGGTCGAAGAGGCCGAAGCCGACCGCCTTGCCGGAGACGGCCACGCGCACCGCGTGGACGATGGCGCCGAGGCCGAGACCGCGCGCGGCGACGAAGTCGCCGCAGAGCGCCTCGAGCTCAGGCGCCGCGAAGCCCGGGGCGGCGGCGAGCGCGGCGCGCAGCGCGGCGAGGAGCGCCGGCGCTCCGGCCGCATGGCGCAGCCGCTTGTCGAACGCCTTCTCGTCGCAGGCGAGCGCCTCGTCGGCGACGAAGAGCTCCTCGTAGTCGAGGATGTCGCCGGCCACCTTGAGCCGCTCGGCCGCCGCCTCCACCACCGCGCGCACGGTCGCGCGCTCCGCGTCGGACGGCGGCGAGGCGATCCAGCCGGCGCGCTCGAGGAACGGGAGCGCGAGCGCGGTGCGCTCCTCGGCGGGGAGCGCCTGCATGTAGCGCTCCTGGAACGAGAGGAGCTTGGCCGGGTCGAAGCTCGCCGGGGCGCGGTTCACGCGGTCGAGGGTGAAGACCGCGATCCGCTCGTCGGCGGCGAGGATCTCGGTCTTGTCGTCGAGTGACCAGCCGAGCAGCAGCAGGTAGTTCAGGATCGCGTCGGGCAGGAAGCCGCTCTCGCGGTAGAAGTCGACGATCACCGGGTTGAAGGTGTCGGCCGCGACATGGTGGCCGAGCCGCTCGGCGATCCGCCGCCCGCGCTCGAAGAGGCCGGCGAACTCCGGGTTCTTCAGGTACTTGTCGAGCTTGCGCTTGGAGAGCTTGACGCGGCTGCCGGGCTCGGCGACCACCGGCAGGTGCGCGAGCACCGGCGGCTCGGCCCCGAGCGCCCGCCAGATGAAGACCTGCCGCGGGGTGTTGGAGAGGTGCTCCTCGGCGCGGATCACGTGGCTGATCCGCATCTCGATGTCGTCGACCACGCTCGCGAGGTGGTAGAGGCAGCTGCCGTCGGCGCGCTGGACGACGTGGTCGGCCTCGGCCGCCCAGTCGGTCACCACCTCGCCCCGCACCAGGTCGTCGAGCCGGCACTGGCCCTCGCGCGGCATCTTCAGGCGCACGACGAAGCCGCGCCCCTCGGCCTCGAAGCGCGCCCGGTCGGCCTCCGTCTCGGCCGCCCAGCGGCGGCTCGCCACGTACGGCTCCTTCGCCGCCTCGGCCACCCCCCGCTCGGCCTGGATCTCCTCGGGGCGCGCGTAGTCGCGGTAGGCGAAGCCCCCGGCCAGCAGCCGCTCGACCGCCGCCTGGTAGCGCGGCAGGCGCTCGGACTGGTAGTAGGGGCCGTACTCGCCGCCGACGTCCGGCCCCTCGTCCCAGTCGAGGCCGAGCCAGCGGAAGCCGTCGAGGATCGGGGCGAGGGCCTCGGCGACGTTGCGCTGGGCGTCGGTGTCGTCGACCCGCAGCACGAAGCGCCCGCCGTGGCGGCGGGCGAAGAGCCAGTTGAAGAGGGCGGTGCGGACACCGCCGATGTGCAGGTAGCCGGTCGGCGAGGGGGCGAACCGGACCCGCACCGGGGCGGCCGGAGTGGGATCGCTCATCGCCGGCGATCCTATCGGCTGGCCGCGCGCTCCGTCGAACCGGGGTCGAACCCGGCGGTCGAACCCGCGGCAGGGGCGGGGCTATACTCTCTCCAGAGCACGCTCGACGGCGCCCGTCGCCGGCCCATCCCGACCCGCACCGCGCCCGGAGGAGGCCGCCATGACCGACCAGCCGCCCGTCCCCGCCACCCCCCGCGTCTTCGTCGCGGGCACCGACTTCTCTCCCGCCGCCGCCACCGCCCAGCGCTGGGCCGAGCACCTGGCGCGGGCGCGGGGCGCGGAGCTCCACCTGGTCCACGCGCTGCGCATCTACGGGCCGCCGACCGACTTCCTGGTCTCGCCGCCCGACTACACCGAGGAGCTCCAGTCGCGCGCCGTGGCCCGGCTCGACGAGGCCGTGGACCGGGCGCGCGCGGGGGGCGCCGACGCGCGGGCGGCGTTCCGGCTCGGCGATCCGCACCGCGCGCTGCTCGAGGCGGCCGAGGAGCTCGGCGCCGACCTCCTGGTGGTCGGCACCCGCGGATCGAGCGGGCTCGAGCACTTCCTGCTCGGCTCGACCGCCGAGCGGGTGATCGAGCGCGCCGGCTGCCCGGTGCTCACCGTCCACCCCGACCAGGAGCCGCCGGCCGGGCCGGTCGCCCACCTGCTCGTGCCCACGGACTTCTCCGACGACGCCGAGATGGCGGTGGCGGCGGCGCTGGAGCTCGTCGCCCCGGGCGGCCGCGAGCTGCGCCTGACGCTCCTCCACGCCTACTACCTGCCGATCGAGTACACCGCCTACGGCACGATCCCCACCTCGCCGCGCTACCTCGAGGACGTCGCCGGGGCGGCGGAGGGGCGCTTGAAGGAGGTGGCCGAGCGGCTCGCGCGGCCCGGGCTCACGGTCGAGACGCGGGCCACCGAGGGGTTCCCGCCGGAGGCGGTGCTGACGGCGGCCCGGGAGCTCGGCGTCGACCTGATCGCGATGGGGACGCGCGGCCGCACCGGGCTCGAGCACCTCCTCCTCGGCTCGACCGCCGAGCGCGTGGTGCAGCGCGCCCCCTGCCCGGTGCTCACCGTCCGCCGCCCGCGCGGCGACTGAGAGACGCGCCCCGGCTCAGCCGGGGAGGCCCAGGCCGGCCGGACAGGCGACCCCGGTGCCGCCGAGGCCGCAGTAGCCGCCGGGGTTCTTCGCCAGGTACTGCTGGTGGTACGCCTCGGCGTAGTAGAACGGAAGCGCCGGGGCCCCGATCTCGGTGGTGACCGGCCCGAAGCCGGCCGCCGCGAGCGCCTCGGCGTACGCCGCGCGCGACGCCTCGGCGACAGCCCGCTGCGCCTCGTCGAAGCAGTAGACCGCCGAGCGGTACTGCGTGCCGACGTCGTTGCCCTGGCGCATCCCCTGGGTCGGGTCGTGGCTCTCCCAGAAGAGGCGGAGCAGCCGCTCGTAGGTCACCTTCCCGGGATCGAAGACCACGAGGACGGCCTCGGCGTGCCCCGTCCGGCCGCTGCAGACCTCCTCGTAGGTGGGGTTCGGGGTGAAGCCGCCCGCGTAGCCCACCGCGGTCGAGTAGACCCCCGGCTCCTGCCAGAGCTTCCGCTCCGCCCCCCAGAAGCAGCCGAGCGCGAAGAGCGCCCGCGCCATCCCCTCCGGGAACGGCGGCACGATCCGCGCCCCGGTCACGAAGTGCGTCTCCGGCACCGGCATCGCCTCGGCCCGCCCCGGCAGCGCCCGGTCGGGCGCCACCATCTCGACCTTCCCCCACGCCAGCTTCATCCCCGTCGCCTCCTCGCCGGGCTCTCGCGGCCCATTTACTCTACGCAAAGCCCGGGCTGGGGGGATGGGCAGGAAGGTGGGCCATCTCCGCGTAGCGGCCGCCGCCCCTGGCGGCCGGCCTTGCGAACGCAGGCTGCCAGGTGCCAGGCGACTTGTAGGCGATCTGCCCCGGCCACCAGTAGGGGCGCGTCGGGGCGCGCCCCCCCCCCCGGCCAGACCGCGCCGGCAGGGGC
>JAHDVN010000348.1 GCA_023384635.1 Thermoanaerobaculia bacterium | reverse complement strand
GCCCATCGCCATCAGCTTGCCCACCCCCTCCTCGTCGATCGAGGCGAACGGGTTCTCCGCCAGGATCTTCCGCTCCAGGTACTCCATGAGGAAGCCCTTCTCGGCGTCGTCGCGCGAGATCGCGTAGGTGGTCTGGGTGAGGTCGTTGGTGCCGTAGGAGAAGAACTGCGCGAAGCGGGCGAGCTGGTCGGCGGTCAAGGCGGCGCGCGGGATCTCGATCATCGTCCCGAACTTGTAGGCCACCTCGATCCCCTGCTCGGCCATCACCTTGCGCCCCTCCTCCTCGAGCGCCGCCTGCTGCACCTCGAGCTCGCGCCAGTGGCCGGCGAGCGGGATCATGATCTCCGGGTGCACGTCGACCCCGTCCTTGGCGCACTGGCAGGCGGCCTCGAAGATCGCCCGCACCTGCATGCGGGTGAGCGCCGCCAGGTGGATACCCAGGCGCACGCCGCGCAGGCCGAGCATCGGGTTCGCCTCGTGCAGCTTCTCGACCGCCGCCAGGATCCGCTTCTTCTCGGCGAGCGCCACGGGGTCGGCGCCGCCGCGCTGCATCGACTCGATCTCGAGCGCCAGGTCGAGCTGCGCCGGCAGGAACTCGTGCAGCGGCGGGTCGATCAGGCGCACGATGACCGGCAGGCCGTCCATGGCCCGGAAGAGGCCGTCGAAGTCGGCCCGCTGGTAGGGCAGCAGCGCCTCGAGGCACTCCGCCACCACCGCCGGATCCTGCTTGTGCAGGATCATCCGCTGCACGTGCGGCAGGCGGTGGGTCTCGAAGAACATGTGCTCGGTGCGGCAGAGCCCGATCCCCTGCGCGCCGTACTCGCGCGCCCGCTGCGCGTCGGCCGGGTAGTCGGCGTTGGCCCACACCTGCAGGCGCCGGCGCTCGTCGGCCCAGCCGAGGAGCCGGGTGAGGAACGGATCGTTGATGTCCGGCACCACGGTGTCGAGCCGGGTCGCGAAGACCTCGCCGGTGGTGCCGTCGACCGAGACCCAGTCGCCCTCGGCGAGCCGCCGCTCGCCGACCCGGATGGTGCGCTTGTCGAGATCGATCTCGAGCGCCGCCACGCCGACCACCGCCGGCTTGCCGAACTGCCGCGCGACCAGCGCCGCGTGGCTGGTGCGGCCGCCGCGGCTGGTGAGGATGCCCTTGGCGGCCAGCATGCCGTGCACGTCGTCCGGCTTGGTCTCCGGGCGGACCATGATCACCGCCCGCCCCTCCTGTTTCGCCCAGCGCTCGGCGGTGTCGGCGTCGAGCGCGATCTGTCCCACCGCCGCTCCGGGCGAGACGTTCAGTCCGACCGCCAGCCGGTCGCCGGCCGCCACGGCGCTCTTGACCTGCGCCTTGTCGAACTGCGGGTGGAGGAAGAAGTCGACCTGCTCGGGGGTGACGCGCAGCACCGCCTGCTCGGGAGTGATGAGGCCCTCCTCGACCATCTCGACCGCGATCCGCACCGCCGCCTGCGCGGTGCGCTTCGCGTCGCGCGTCTGCAGCATCCAGAGCTTGCCGCGCTCGATCGTGAACTCGACGTCCTGCATCTCGCGGTAGTGCTTCTCGAGCCGGCGGCAGACCTGCTCGAACTCGGCATAGGCGGCCGGCATCTCCTCCGCGAGGAGCTCGATCGGCTTGGTCTGCCGGATCCCGGCCACCACGTCCTCGCCCTGGGCGTTGGTGAGGTAGTCGCCCTCGATGTGGTTCTCGCCGGTGGCGCCCGAGCGGGTCATCGCCACGCCGGTGGCCGAGCCCTCCCCGAGGTTGCCGAAGACCATGGTGCAGATGTTGACGGCGGTGCCGAGGTCGTGCGCGATCTTGGCGGCGTTGCGGTAGTCGATGGCGCGCTTGCCGTTCCAGCTCTTGAAGACCGCCTCGGTGGCCAGCCGGATCTGCGCGATCGGGTCCTGCGGGAACTCCCGGCCGGTCTCCCGGCGCACGATCTCCTTGAACGAGGCGGTGACGCCCTTCCACGCCTCCGCGCCGAGCTCGGAGTCGGTCTCGACCCCGGCGTGCCGGCGCGCTTCGGTCAGGATCTCCTCGAACGGCTCGTCGGCGACTCCCATGACCACCGAGCCGAACATCTGGACGAGGCGGCGATAGCTGTCGTAGGCGAAGCGGGCGTCGCCGGTGAGCGCCGCCATCCCCTCGGCGACGGCGTCGTTCATGCCGATGTTGAGGACGGTGTCCATCATCCCCGGCATCGAGAACTTCGCGCCCGAGCGGCAGGAGACGAGCAGCGGGTTGGCCGGATCGCCGAATCGCTTCCCGGTCTGCGCCTCGAGCCGCCCGAGCGCCGCCTCCTCCTCTTCCCAGAGCCCCTCGGGGAAGCGCTCGCCGGCGGCGAGATAGGCGTTGCAGGCCGCGGTCGTGACCGTGAAGCCCGGGGGCACCGGCACTCCGATCCGCGTCATGTCGGCGAGGTTCGCGCCCTTGCCGCCGAGCAGCGAGCGCACCGCGTCCCAGCTGCCTCCCACGGCGGCCTCGGCGGCCGCCAGCTCGTCGAATCCATAGACCCACTTCTGGCTCATCTCAGCTCTCCTGACTCCGGCCGCGGCAGGCCGTTCACGGGCTGCCCGGCACCTGGCATTCGTCGCTCGGGTTGGATCGCCCCCCTCAAGGGCCGTCCTCACTCCCGTCCGGGGACGGGGGGCGTGGCGCCATTCTATGCGCGCTCCGGGGCGGCACCGGCCACCCGGCAGGGCGGGGGCGATCGGCTCAGCCGCCGCGCTGCTCCCCCTTCTCCACCACCATCTCGGTGAGCACCGCCACCCGGGCGAGCTGGCCGCCGAGCTCGGAGAGGAGGGCGAGGCGGTTGGCCCGCACCGCCGGATCGGGGTCCATCACCAGCACCTCCACGAAGAAGCGCTCGAGCAGGTCGGCGAGCTCGGCGATCCGCGTGAGGCTTCGGCCGTACTCCCCCGCCGCGAGGTCGCCGTCGAGCCCCTCCCGGAGCGCCCGGCAGGCGGCGCCGAGCTCGGCCTCCACCCCCGGGGCGAGCCGCTCCGCGGCCCACGAAGGCACCTCGGCCCCGCGCACGATGTTGGCGATCCGCTTGGCGGCCAGCACCACGGCGAGGAAGCCCGGCTGCTCCCGCCCCTGGTGCAGCGCTTCGACGCGGCGCCGGAGGTCGGGGAGGCTCCGCCAGCCCGCCCGCAGCCCGGCCTCGATCTCGTCGTAGGCGAATCCGGAGACCGCCAGCTGGTGGCGGATGCGCTCCGTGAAGAAGGTCTCGAGAGCCCCCATGCGCTCCGCTGCCGCGGCCGGCAGCAGGTCGCCGTAGAGGGCGAGGGCGCGCGGCAGGAACGAGGGCAGGTCGAGCGCGATCTCCCCCTCGAGCAGAATGCGGACCACCCCCTGGGCGGCGCGCCGCAGGCCGAACGGGTCGCGGCTTCCGGTCGGCACCAGCCCGAGCCCGAAGAAGCCGACCAGGGTGTCGAGGCGGTCGGCGAGCCCGGCCAGCTGTCCGGCCCGGCCGCGCGGGATCGGGTCCTCCTGGCTGGCCGGCCGGTACTGGTCGGAGACCGCCTGCCAGACCGCCTCCGGATGGCCCTGCTCGCGGGCATAGATGCCGCCCACGATCCCCTGCAGGTCGGTGAACTCCTTGACCATCTCGGTGGTGAGGTCCGCCTTGAGGAGGGTCGCGGCGGCCTCGGCCGCCCCCCGCTCG
>JAHDVN010000347.1 GCA_023384635.1 Thermoanaerobaculia bacterium | reverse complement strand
GAACGGGCTGCCCGGCATGGGCGGCACCGACCCGGCGATCACGATCCCGGCGGTCGGCATCCAGCTCGCCGACGGCAACGCCATCAAGGCGCAACTGCCGGCGCCGGGGGTCACCGCCACGCTCGCCGTCAACCAGGCGGGGATGGCCGGCGCCGACGCCCTCGGCAACGTGCTCTTGAACGCCCCGAATCCGGTCCAGCTCGGCTCATCGATCTCGCACTGGGATCCGCTCACCAGCCCGAACACCCTGATGGAGCCGGCGATCAACGACGACCTGTTCCAGAAGCGGGACCTGACGCCGGCCCAGCTCGAGGACATCGGCTGGACGGTGATCCCGTTCGGCGACGGCTTCTCCGACGGCTTCGAGCGCGGCAGCACCTCGGTCTGGTCGGCCGCCACGCCGTAGGCGTCCCACCCAGAACGACCCTCCGCGACGGCCGGGCGACTCCCGGCCGTCGCGCTTTCTTGTCCGGAGGATCCGCCGCCTCAGGGCCGGGCGGCGCGAGCGATCCAGCGGTCCAGATCGGCTTCGAGGTCCCGCCCGCGGGCGTAGCCGCGCGCGGCGGCGAGGCGAACGGCCTCTCGCGCCAGAGCCAGGTCGGCGGCATCCACGGCCGCGAAGAGCACCAGGAGGTCGTCGAGATCGGCAGGGCGGCGCTCCGGGTCGCTCGCGAGCAGCTTCATCGCCACGAGGTGGCCCGAGCGCGCTACAGGCAGGGTCAGGTCCCGCGCGACCTCCAGCCGCTCGGCGCCCGTCGCGATCTCGCTCTCGAAGCCGCAGGCAGCGAAGAGCAGATCCACGAGGAGGCCCCGCATCCCCTCCCCCCCGGGCAGGAGGCGGGCGATCGAGAGCCGCGCCACCGCCTCCTGCTCGACCACGGAGTCGAGGGCGTAGCCACGCCGGCGCAGCTCGGCGACGAGCCGCTCGGCCTCGCGGTCCGAGCCGACCGCCACCGCGTGGTCGATGTCCTGGGTGAAGCGCGGGCGCACGCGCACGCCGACCGCCAGACCGCCGACGAGGGCCCACGGCGCCCCGAGCGCGTCGAGGTCCCTGGCCACCAGCGCGAGGAGACGGAGGAGGGCGGTCACGGCCCCGGGGGAAAGCGGTCGGGGGAGACTGCCCGGCCGCCCTGGTGGCGCGGCGCGCGGAGCCAAGCGGCGAGCCGGGCGTCGATCTCGGCGTCGGTGGCCTCCGGGTGCTCGCGCCGCAGCCGCCACCAGGTCAGCTCGATCCCGCTCTCGACGAGATCGAGTGTCAGCAGGAGCCGCTCCACCTCGGGCCTCCGGGCGGGCTCCTCGGCCTGTTCCTCCACCGGAATCACGCCTTCGATTCTATCTCCCCGGAACGCCGACCAGCTCGCAACGGCACCCTCGCCCGCGCGCACGGTGCAAGCGGCGGCAGCACCTCCTCCCTACTGGCACAGGGGGTCGACGCTGTCCACGGACGGGAAGCGGCGGTAGTCGAGGTCGTGGGTGGCGAGGGTGAAGCCCTGCTCGATGGCGAGGGCGGCGAGCAACGCGTCGGGCACGAGGGCGCCGCGGGCGTTGGCCTCCGTGAGGAGAGCGCGGGCGATCGGCAAGAAGCGGGGTCCGGGCGCTGCGACGCGCACCATGGGGCGCGCGAGCCAGCTGTCCACGATCCGGAGGGCCTCGCCGATCGCGTAGGGGTGCGGGAAGACGCGCGGATTCGTCGCCAGGCGGAGAAAAGCCGAGATCGTCTCCCAGGAAAGGGCGAACGGTTCCGGCCGGGAGAGACACTCTTCGAGCCAGGTGCGGGCCCGCTCGTGCTCCGGCGCGCTCGCGTTGTAGGCGTAGAGGAGCAGGTTCGCGTCGGCGAGGATCACCGGTGATCGACCCCTTCGGCGACTTCGAGCAGCGCGCCGACGTCGGAGTAGTCGAGCCCGCGATACTGGCCGAGCTCCCGCGCCTCGACCCGGAAGGGAGGGACCTCTCCCGCCTCCTGGCGCAGCACGAACGCCTGACGCAACGTCTCGTTGAGCACCGCCTTGAAGCTCCGGCCACTCGCCCGGGCCTCCCGGTCGAGGTTCGCCGCCACGTCGTCGTCGAGCGTCACCGTCGTTCGCACATCAAGATGCTCTTCTTTTGGCATATCGATGTCAAGAAGGAACGATCCCCCGAGCTTGATCGCGTGACCCGGCCGATCTCCTGCGCTCCAGCGCCCCGAGCCGCACGCTCGATCGGCCCGCGCGACGGCACCTGCAGCCGCTGTTAGGATTCCCGCGAGATGCCCGACGAGCGCCGAGACACCCCTTCCCCGCGGGCGAACTGGCCCGTGCGCCGCTTCAGGCTGGGTGAGGAGCCCGCGCCGCACCTCGCCCACAGCACCACCCCCGAGCAGCGGGTCGCGATGATGTGGCGCCTGGCCCTCGATGCGTGGGCCACGAGCGGCCGACCGCTTCCGACCTACACGCGCGCCGAGACGCCGATGCGGCGCCTTTCCCTGCGCTCCGCCGATGGCGCCTGAAGAGAGGACCTTCAACTCCGACTTCCGGGATCTCCTCGCGGCATTGCTCGCGGCCGAGGTGAGGTTCCTCGTCGTTGGCGCCCACGCCCTCTCGGCACACGGCCACCCGCGGGCCACCGGCGACCTCGATGTCTGGGTGGAGCCATCCGTCGAGAACTCTGCACGCGTCTGGGAGGCCCTCGCGGCGTTCGGCGCCCCGGCCGAGTCCATGGGTATCCAGGCTGACGACTTCGCCATGCCCGAAGTCGTGGTGCAGATCGGAGTTCCCCCGAGGAGAATCGACCTGCTGACCTCGCTCAGCGGGGTGTCTTTCACGGAAGCTTGGCCAGCCCGGGTCGAGCTCGAAGTCGAGGGTCTGCGGCTCCCCTTCCTCGGCCGCGCCGAGCTCGTCCGCAACAAGCGCGCCACCGGCCGCCTGCAGGACCTCGCCGACCTCGAAGCCCTCGGCGAGCCCACGAAGAGCTGAGCACACCCCTGCCCGGAGCCTCTTGGCCGCGCTCCGGAAGGTCTTCCAGCCAACGCGGAGCGGAGAGTCGCCAGCCATGGAAGCGAGCCCCGGCGCGATTCCGCTGCTCTGCCCCGTGCGGGGGTGCGGGGAGGGGCTCGCGGTGGAGGCGCGGCGGGCGGTCTGTCCGCGGGGGCACGCGTTCGACCGGGCACGGTCGGGGTACTGGAACCTCTTGCAGCCGCAGGACCGGCGGGCGGCGGCGCCGGGGGACTCGAAGGGGGCCGCGCTCGCCCGGCGGCGGCTCGTGGAGCGGGGCGCCGAGGGGCCGCTCCACACGGCGCTGGCCGAGATCCTCGTCGCCCGCGTTCCCGACGGCGGAAGCGCCGCGCTCCTCGACGTCGGCTGCGGCGAGGGATCGCTGCTGGCCGCGCTCGCCGCCACCGGCCGCTTCGCGGCGTGCGGGCTGGACCTCTCGGCGCCGGCGGTCGAGCTCGCGGCGCGGCTCGCGCCGGGTGTCACCTGGGTGGTCGCCAACGCCGACCGGGGCCTCCCCTTCCCCGACGGCACCTTCGAGGTCGCGCTCTCGGTCAACGCCCGCCTGCCGGCCGCCGAGCTGGCGCGGGTGCTCGCGCCGGACGGGCTCCTCGTCGTCGCCGTGCCGGGACCGGACGACCTGGCGGCGCTCCGCGCCCGCCTCCACGGCGGGGCGACACCGCTCCCGGGCTTGGCGAGTGT
>JAHDVN010000346.1 GCA_023384635.1 Thermoanaerobaculia bacterium | reverse complement strand
CACGGTCCGTTCGCCGGACGCTCCGGAGAGCCGCGCCTCGCCCGCGATCTCGGCCCCCAGCACGAGCGCCGCGTCCGGAGGCTCGGGCAGGACCTCGAGGCGCGCGAGCGCGATCTCCGCGAGCGCTCCCGCCAGCGCCCAGGCGGCGAGGCCCTCGTCGCGGAGGAGTTCCTCGGCCGCGTGCGTGGCGAGGGGTGCGAGCTCGGCGGGACCGCCGCGGGGGAGCGCGACGCCCGGGGCGTCGCGCACCTCCTCGAGGGAGACCTGGACGGGCGCGCCCGCCCGGCGGGCGACGCGCTCGAGCGTCTCGTGGACCACGCTGCCGACGAGAAGCGGCCCGAGCTCCGGCAGGGCGCCCGCGGCGTCGACGGGGGGTTCGATCTTCAGGACCTTCCCCAGGAACGTCTTCCACGGGCAGCGCGCCAGCGCCTCGAGAGCGGTCGCGGCGGGCGGGCGGTGCCGCGGATCGGCGGCAGTGTGCCGCGCCCCCACGGCGCCCAGCAGGGGGCCCGCCAGGAAGAGCGGCGGGCGGCCGCTGCCGGCGGCGGGATCGATCGCGTCGAGGCGCGCGAGGTGGGCGTCCGCGAGGGCCCGGGCGGCGTCCTGCGAGCGGCCGGGCAGGTCGGCGAGGAGGGCCTCGAGGAAGGGGCGCCAAGCCGCGCGGGGCAAGGCGAGCCCGGCCCGGAGTGCCAGCTCGCGGACCGGCGGCGCGATCTCCCCGGCCGCTTCCCCCTCCGAGTCGATCGGCTCCACGATCTCCCCCCTCGCGAGCCGGGGGACGACCAGGGGCGAGCGCGCCAGCTGGCGCCCCTCGTCGTCGAAGCGGGGCCGGCTCAGCTCGACGCGAGGCGCCGCCGCGAGAAGGGAATCGAAGAGGAACGCCTCCTCGGCGTGGCCGTCGCGCTTCGCCGCGAGAGCCGGCAACACCGGCGCCAACGCCCGCCGCAGCGAGTCGGGGAGGAGCGGGTCCTCGGCGATCGTCCGCGGGAAGCGCCCCTGGGCGAGCCCCAGGAGGAAGAGGTGGTCGAAAGTGACGCCGCGGGCGGCCGTCACGTCGAGCAGCTGAACGCCGCCGCCGGCCCCGCCCAGCGGATCCGCACCCGCGCCGCCGAGGGCCCGGTCCAGGAGCATCGGCAGCTCCCTCCGCTCGAGCTCGAAGCCCGCCGGGAGGTCGGCGAACGCTCGCTCGATTCCCTCGGCCAGCTCCGCCGGGCCCCGACGGTCGGGGCGGGTGTCGAGCCGGGCCGCGAGGGCGCGGAGCCGGTCGGCGTGAAGGCTGGCCGGTGCCCTCTCCGGCCAGGCGTGGAAGAGGTCGACCAGCTGGCGGACTTCGTTCCGCAGGGACTCCAGGGCGGCCCGCGACACCCGCCGGCGAGGGAGCTCTCCTCCCTGCTGCGCCGCCTCCTCCGATCTCCCGCTCTCATCCTCGTCCGCCTCGCCGTCCCGTTCGACGCCGCGGGCCGGGCTGGCCTCGCGCAGTGGCAGAAGGAGCTCGCCTCGGGGCACGAGCCGCGCGAGGTCGAGACCGGCGACGCCCTCCAGGCGCGCCGCTCCGAGCACGTGGAGCGCCAGCCGCAGCTCCAGCGGATCGCCGTCGCCGGGTCCGCGGAGCCCGAACCAGCGATCGACCGAGGTCTTCTCCCGCCGGTCGAGCAGCTCGCGGAAGGCGGTGAAGAAACGGGCGGTCTCCGTGGCGAAAGGGCTCGAACCCGGACTGGAGAAGGGGATTCCGAGGTCGGACCACTCTTCGCGGAAGAAGCGGGCGTAGGGATCGAGCCGCCGGACCACGACGCCGATCCGCTCCGGGACGACGCCCTCCGTGAGCAGGGCGAGGGTGCGGTGACCAGCGGCCCGCACCTCCTCGCGCGGATCGAGGCGCGTCCGCAGCGCCACCGGACTCCGGGCAGCGGCCGGCTCCGGGGCAGAGACAGAGGAGAGGGCGCCGCTCAGCCGCTCGCGCAGGAGGCGGCCGAAGCGCTCGCTGCCGGCGGCCGGGCGCAGCAGATGCACGCGGGCGGGCAGCGTCCGCACGATCGCCTCGAGCAGCTCGGTCGCCGCCCCGGTGGCGTCGGCGAAGCCGTGCACCAGGACCGTGCGGGCGGCCAGGAGCCCCGGTCCTCCCGCGGCCAGAGCCCGGCCCGCGTGCCGGAGCAGGTCGGGGTCGCGGAGGGGGCCAACCCCGGCCGTGGCCTCCTCCAAGCGCGCCGCGGCCCGGAGCAGCGCCCGTCCCCGGCGGGCCGCCGGCTCGCCCTGGAAGGGCTGCAGCGCCTCCAGAGCGGGGGCTAGGTGCGCGGCGCGGAAGCCCGCGTCGAGAAGGTCGCCGACGGAGGCGACGGCCGGCCCGAGCCCTCCTGCGAGCTCGTCGAGCCAGACGCTGAGATCCCGTTCGCGCGCCAGCGCACGGCGGGCGAGGAGATCGAAGAGAGCGTCGGCGGTCTCGGCTGGCTGACCCGCGCGGGCGAGAATCCCGAGGGCCGCCTGCCGGAGAGTGGCCACCTCGACGCCCGCGACCGCTCCGAGGCGGTCCGCGATCCGACCGAGCAGGTGGCGCCGCAGGGTGCGGGAGGGAACCACGATCCGGAGGGGCGGAGCGCCCAGCGCCGCCGTCCCGCGCGGCAGCAGAGCTTCGAGGTCGGCGAGCAGCGCCGCCTCGGCGGCGAGCGCCGTCTCGGACCAGACGACCGCCGGGCCCGGCGCTTCACCGCGAGGGGTGGCGGCCGCGCCCCGACTCATCGCGGCAACTCCTCGCGCAGGAGGCGGGCTGCGGCGCGCCAGAGCTCCAGGTCGGCCGCCGACTCGGGGCCGAAGGCGCCGCCGGGACCGGGCGCCGCCCCCTCTGCCGTGAGGGCGCTCCGGAGCGCCCCTGGGAAGGCGGTGTCTCCCTCGCGAAGGCCGAGGAGGAGGCCCCGTCCGGAGAGCGGGGGGACGAGCCCGAGGAGATCCCGGGAGAGGTCCGGGCTCTCACCCGGCGCGGTTGCCGCGGCGGCAACGGGCGGTGCTCCGGGCGCGAGGGCGACGGTGCAGCGCCAGCGTCCGCGCGCGAGAAGGGCGGCCCAGCCCGCCTCTCGCCCGACCGCCACGATCCCGGACGGGCCGGTGCCGCCGGCCACCGAGCCGAATGCCCGGGCGAGCAGCTCGGTTTCGGGGGGAGCGACGGGGTCGCCGAAAGGCGAGGCCGAGGCGCGCACTCGCAGGACCGCGAGCCCCTGGCCCGCGAGCCAGTGGGCGAGCGGATGGAACGCGGGCGCGGGGTGCCCGGTCCCCGGCCAGGGGTCCTCGATCCAGATCACGCCGCCGGCCGCGAGCCGGCCCGCCCGGCCGAGGAAGAGCGAGGCGGCCCCCCCGCCGGGGAAGTCGAGCGAGCGGGAGGGGCCGAGGTCCGCCGGGTCGACGCGCGGCCCGAGGTGATAGGTGAGCTGGGTCGCCTGCGCCTCGCCCGGCCGCCACGCGAAGAGGTCGAGCGGCCACGACTCGGAGCCGGCAGCTGCCAGCGCGAGGCCGTCGTCGCCGCGGAACGACACCTCCCGGAGCGCGGCCCCGGTGGGCAGGGGCACCTCGACGCTCCGCCAGCCCGAGCCCTCCTCCGGACTCGGCGCGAGCAGATGGTGGCGGCCCGAGGCGCAGTCGACGCCGAGGAAGCGACCCCCCGGAGAGGGCAGCACCCGCTCGGGAGCGGCGCAGGGGGAGGGGATCGAC
>JAHDVN010000345.1 GCA_023384635.1 Thermoanaerobaculia bacterium | reverse complement strand
AGCGGCTCGACAACCTGATCTTCGTCGTCAACTGCAACCTGCAGCGGCTCGACGGCCCGGTGCGCGGCAACGGCAAGATCATCCAGGAGCTCGAGACCGCCTTCCGCGGCGCCGGCTGGAACGTGCTCAAGGTGATCTGGGGGCAGGACTGGGACCCGCTGCTCGCGGCCGACGAGGGCGGCCACCTGGTGCGGCGGATGGGCGAGGCGGTCGACGGCGACTACCAGAAGTACGTCGTGGAGACGGGGGCGTACATCCGCTCCCACTTCTTCGGCACCTCGCCCGAGCTGGCGCGCCTCGTCGAGGGGCTCTCCGACGAGCAGCTCTGGAAGCTGCGGCGCGGCGGGCACGACCCGGTCAAGGTCCACGCCGCCTTCCGGGCCGCGGTCGAACACCACGGCGCGCCGACCGTGATCCTCGCCAAGACGATCAAGGGCTACGGTCTCGGCGAGGCGGGCGAGGGGCGCAACGTCACCCACCAGCAGAAGAAGCTCAACGAGGAGGAGCTGCGGCAGTTCCGGGACCGCTTCGAGATCCCGATCCCCGACGCCCAGCTCCCCGAAGCGCCGTTCTACCGGCCGCCGGAGACGTCGCTCGAGATGGAGTACCTGCGCGAGCGGCGCGCCGCGCTCGGCGGCTTCGTACCGTCGCGCCGCGCGGTGACCGTGCCGCAGGCACCGCCGCCGCGCGAGCAGTTCCGGGAGTTCGAGGCCGGCTTCGAGCGCGAGGTCTCGACCACGATGGTCTTCGTGCAGATCCTGCGCGGCCTGCTCAAGCACCCGGAGATGGGGCGGCGGATCGTGCCGATCGTCCCCGACGAGGCGCGCACCTTCGGCATGGAGGCGCTCTTCCGCCAGCACGGGATCTACTCGAGCCGCGGCCAGCTCTACGAGCCGGTCGACGCCGGCATGCTCATGTACTACAAGGAGACGAGCGACGGGCAGATCCTCGAGGAGGGGATCACGGAGGCGGGCGCGATGGCCTCCTTCACTGCCGCCGGCACCGCCTACGCGACGCACGGGATCGACATGATCCCCTTCTACATCTTCTACTCGATGTTCGGCTTCCAGCGCATCGGCGATCTCGTCTGGGCGTTCGGCGACCTGCGCGGGCGCGGCTTCCTGCTCGGCGCCACCGCGGGCCGGACGACGCTCAACGGCGAGGGGCTGCAGCACCAGGACGGCCACAGCCAGCTGCTCGCGGCGGCGATGCCGAACTGCGTCACCTACGACCCGGCCTACGCCTACGAGGTGGCGGCGATCGTGCGCGAGGGGATGCGGCGGATGTACCAGGAGCGCGAGGACGTCTACTACTACCTCACGCTCTACAACGAGAACTACGCGATGCCGCCACAGCCCGAGGGGGTCGAGGAGGGGATCCTCGCCGGCCTCTACCGGCTGGAGGCGAGCGAGCTCGACGGAGGGGCGCCGCGCGTGCAGCTCTTCGGCTCCGGGCCGCTGCTCGAGGAGGCGCGCCGCGCGCGCCGGCTGCTCGGCGAGCGCTTCGGAATCGGCGCCGACGTCTGGAGCGCGACGAGCTACAAGGAGCTGCGGCGCGAGGCGCTCGCCTGCGAGCGCTGGAACCGCCTGCATCCGGACGAGGAGCCCCGCGTGCCGTACGTCACCCGTGCCCTCGCCGGGGCACGCGGCCCGGTGATCGCGGTCTCCGACTACCTGAAGCTCGTCCCCGAGCAGGTCGCCCGCTGGGTGCCGGGGGGGCTGGTGCCGCTCGGCACCGACGGCTTCGGCCGCTCGGAGAGCCGCGCCGCGCTGCGCCGCCACTTCGAGGTCGACGCCGAGTCGATCGCGCTCGCCGCGGTGGCGGCGCTCGCCCGCCGCGGCGAGGTCGAGCCCGCGCTCGCCCGCCGGGTGCGCGACGAGCTCGGCCTCGACCCCGGGAAGGCCGACCCGGCGCGGGCCTGAGGCGGACCAACCAGAGTCCGGCCGTCTGGTAAGCTCCGCGGGACGCAGACCTACGCGCTCCCCGGGGCGCGATCTTCCCGAAGGAGGCTTCGATGACCCGCAAACTGCTCGTGATCCTGACCCTCGTGCTCGCCTTCGCCGCCGCGGCCCAGGCCGAGAAGGCCGGCGAGCTGTCGCGGCCGCAGGACTTCGGCAACGACTTCCAGGTCCCCGCCCGCAGCGGCGCCCCGGAGGCCATCCTCTTCACGGAGAGCTTCGACGCCGGCCTGCCCGCGGCCTGGACGGTGCTCGACGCGGAGGGGACCGGGATGATCTGGACGATCACGGGCGCCGGCGCTCCCCCGCCGACGAACGCTCCCGCCTATCCGGGCGACTGCGGCGAGGCCAACTACACCGGCGGCACGGGGCTCGCGGCCTGCGCGAGCAGTGACGCGTTCGGCGGCGCCGAGTTCGACACCACGCTCGTCTCGCCCACGTTCGACTTCTGCAACGCGACGGACGTCGCCCTCCAGTTCGTCGCCAACTACCAGAACTTCGCGAACCTCGACTTCTTCGGGGTGGAGGCGAGCAGCGACGGCGGCACCACCTGGACGCCGCTGCTCACCTGGAACGAGGACCACGGGGCGTTCCGGGCCACGCCGGGCGAGGCGGTGAACCTCGCGCTGGGCGCCGCCTTCGACAACCAGCCGAGCGTCCAGTTCCGCTTCCGCTACTGGGACCCGAACACGGGGGACTGGGACTGGTACGCGCAGCTCGACGACTTCGTGCTCGACGGCACGGGCGCCGTGGCGAGCCCGGGCGTGGCCAGTTGCGAGCAGCCGCCGCTCCCCTCGGTGCTCGAGATCCCGACGCTGGCGCCGGCCGGCCTCGCCGGCCTCGGCCTGCTGCTGGCAGGCGGGGCGATCGCCTTCCTGCGGCGCCGCCGCGCCTGAGCCGACTCTGCCATCCAACCGGAGGGACCTATGAACAAGAAGATCGGACCTGTCGTCCTCGGGCTTTCCCTGCTGCTCTTGTGCGCGCCGCTGGGCGCGGCGGAGGTCAAGGACCCCGAGCCGCCCCTCGGCACGCCGGGGCCCGGTCCGGAGGCCACCGGCGGACCCGATGCATTCGGCTACACCTTCGCCGACGGCGCCGAGGCGACCTGCGCGGCCTTCACCTTCATCGACATCAGCGCCACCGGCACGGTGCTGGGAGACGGCGACGACGTGAGCTTCGCCGCCACGCTGGGCGCCCCGTTCGACTTCTACGGGACCTCCTTCACCCAGCTACAAATGTCCTCGAACGGGTACATCTCCACCGACCCCACGGACACCGGACCGGACCTTTCCAACGACTGCCCGCTGCCGGTGCCTCCGAGCACGGGGGGTGGCGCGCGCATCTACCCGCTCCACGACGACCTCGATCTCGAGGCCGGGATCGGCCAAGCGCTCTACCAGTTCTTCCCGGTCTGCCCGCGCCCGAGTGACCGGTGCGAGGTGGACGAGCCGTGCTCCGTCCTCATGTGGGACGACGTCGCGCACTTTCCCGGCGGGGTAGATGCGCCGACCTGGGATATGCAGGTCATCCTCTACCACGTCACCAACGACTTCGTCTTCCTGGTCGGCCCTGGAAACCCGGAAACGGGGAGTGGCTCCACCACCGGGATCCAGGATTTCCCGCCGCCGACCACCGGACTGACCTACGCCTGCAACACGGCCGCGACGATCCCCGACGACACGCGCGTCTGCTTCTTCCACCCGAATCCAATTCCGGAGGAGTGCATCCTTCCCGAGCCCTCGGTGCTCGAGATCCCGACGCTGGCGCCGGCCGGCCTCGCCGGCCTCGGCC
>JAHDVN010000344.1:1915-3750 GCA_023384635.1 Thermoanaerobaculia bacterium | reverse complement strand
CGGCAGCCGGGGCGGGAGGGCCGAACGCTCGCTCGACGGCCGGCGCCCGGCGCCGGGCGCGGCCGCCCGCGCCGCCGCACGGCGGGAGGTCGAGATCGTCACCGGCCGGGCCGACGTCGAGCTCGCGGCGCCCCCCACTGCGGGCGCCGAGGTCGAGCTGGTGATGGGCGGGGCGCGGGCGAGCCTCCGCGCCCCGGCGGGCGAAAGCGCGCAGTCGCGTGCCCGGCGGGAGGAGGAGCGCGCGGCGGTGATGGTCTACCGCGGAGAGGGGCAGATCGCGGCGGCCGGGACCCGGGTCGCGCTCACCGCCGGCACCGGCAGCGTGGTCGCCGCGGGCGGCCCGCCGGCACCGGCCGAGAGCCTCTTGCCGGCGCCGCGCCCCCTCGCCCCCGCCGCCGGCGAGGCGCGCGGCCGCGAGGCCCTCCTCTTCGCCTGGGAGGGGGTGGCGGGAGCGAGCGGATACGCGGTCGAGCTGTGCGCCGATCCGGCGTGCGGAGAGCTGGTCGAGCGGTACGCGGACCTGCCCCCGGCGCCGTTCCGGCCGCCGGCGGAGCTGCCGCTGGGCGAGCTCTTCTGGCGCGTCACACCGACCTCGGCGAGCGGCCTCGACGGCTTCGCGAGCCCGGCGACCGCCTTCACGCTGCTCGCGGTCGAGCCGCCGCGGGACCTGACGCCGCCGTCCGGGGAGCTCGTCCTCTCCGGCGTCACCTGGGAAGCCGACGGAAGGCTGGTCGCGCGGGCCGACAGCCGCGTCGAAGCGCGCGTCTCCGATTCCGAGGGGGGCGAGGTGACGCTCGCGGCGCGCCTCGACGGCGAGCCCCTCGCCGCCGAGCGGTTGGCGGGCCCCTGGGAGGACGGGCCGCGGCGGATCGAGGTCGCCGCGACCGACGCCGCCGGCAACCGCGCCGAGCTGCCCGCGGTCGAGTTCGTGGCCGACGGCACCCCGCCCGTCCTGATCCCCTCGCGCGGCGAGCTCGCCGGGGCCCGCGTGCGGGGCTGGCGGTGGCTCGCGGAGCTCGTCTGGCGCGAGCCCGGCCGCCAGTGGACGACCTGGAAGTGGATCGACGACCGGAACTTCCTCGACCGCGAGCGGGTGCCGCCGCTCAGCTGGGCGGTCGCCGCCGGGGAGCCGGCGCTGGCGCTCACGGCGCGGCGTCCGGTGCGCCTGGCCGGGGGTGTCGAGGCCCTCCTCGGAGCGAAGGAGTCGATCGTGCTGCGCTTCGCGGACGCCGGCGCCGGCCTCGACCGGGTCGAGGTCGCACGGCAGCGCCGGGAGGGGAGTGCGGCGGCAGACGGCTGGGTGCCGCTGCGGATCACCGCCGTCGACCGCCTCGGGAACGCCGCGACCTGGTGGGTCGAGATCCTCGCTCCCTGAGCGCGGCCCGCGGGAGAGGAGCGTCCATGGAGGGGGAGGCAGCGGCCTGGGCCGCCGAGAGCCGGGAACGGGTGCGGCTGGAGCTCGCCGCGCAGCTCCCCGGCCGATTGGCGGCGAGCCCGGCGGTGTCGGATCTCGGCGAGCGGTTCGTGGCGCTCGCCACCGCGGGGCGGCTGGAGGAGCGGATCGACGCCCTCGTCGGTCTCATCCGCTGGCTGCGCCAGGGCGGCGGACGCCTCGACGGCGACGACGGCGCGGACGCGACACCGGCCTCGCGCGACACCGGGCGCCTGCGCCTCTGGCTCGGCCTGCTGGAGGCGTCGCGTCCGCTCCGCGATCTCTTCCAGGCGGCGCTCGGCGAGCTCGTCGCCGAGGCCGAGGCGGTGCACCTCTTCGGCGAGAGCGGGCTGCCGGCGAGCCGCGGCTTCCTCTCCGAGCTCGTCGACCGCTGCGTCGAGTG
>JAHDVN010000344.1:412-1905 GCA_023384635.1 Thermoanaerobaculia bacterium | reverse complement strand
GCTCGTGCGCCGGCTCTATCGCAGCGAGGCGGAGATCGTCCGCATCGGCGGGCTGCCGGCGCCGCTCTGGGAGCGCCTCGTGGCGCTCGTCGCGCCCGCGGCAGGGGGACCCGACTGGGGGCGGCTGCAGGGGGCGTTCGCGGACGGCTTCCGGCTCCTCCAGACCCGGCTCGCCGCCGAGGGGCTGGCCCCGAAGCTCCGGCAGCGGGCGCGCGGGGGCCCGGTCGCCACCTCTCCCTTCCAGCTCCTGCCGGCGGCGGGAGAGGCGCTGCTCTCGGCCTGGGCCGAGGGCCGGGAGGTCGCGAGCCTCGCCCGCCGCTGGCGCGAGCTCGCCGCAGGCTGCCGGGAGGAGATGGCCACCGTCGACCGCGCCCTGGACGAGGAGGGAGTCTCGGTCGACATCGTCTTCGGGCTCGACCTGCTCGCGGGCCTCCTCGAGCGGCTCGAGGCGATGGTCCGCTTCCTCGAGGCCCCCGCCGGCGCCCGGCGTGCGGCGGCGGCGCAGAGCCTGCTCGCGGGCCTCGCCGCGGCGGCGCGGCGAGAGAAGAGCGTCGGCGACCTGGTGCGCTCGAACCTCCGCCTCCTGCACCGCAAGATCGTGGAGCGGAGCGGCGAGACCGGTTCCCACTACGTGGCGCACGACCGCCGCGAGTACCGCGCGCTGTGGGCGGCGGCGGCCGGCGGCGGGCTGCTCACGGTGGGCACCGCGGCGGTCAAGACCCTGGTCCACACCTGGCACCTCCCGCCCTACCCGGAGGGGTTCCTCTACGGGCTCAACTACGCGGTCTCGTTCCTCCTCATGCACCGCTTCCACCTGGTGCTCGCCACCAAGCAGCCGGCGATGACGGCGGCGACGCTGGCGCGGATCCTGCGCGAGCACCACGGCACGGAGCGGGCCGAGGAGATCCTCGACTTCGCCGCCCTCATCAGCCGCTCGCAGATCGCCGCCGCGCTCGGCAACGTGCTCGTGGTGGCGGCCGGTTGCACCGGGTTCGACGCCCTCTTCCGCCTCGTCGCCGGGCGCTCCTGGCTGCCGGTCGAAGAGGCGGCCGCGATCTTCGAGGGGCTCTCGCCGGTCGACAGCGGCACGCTCTTCTACGCTGCCCTCACCGGCGTGCTGCTCTGGCTCGCGAGCCTCGCCGGGGGGTGGCTCGACAACTGGGGGGCGTACCACCGGCTGCCGCAGGCGATCGCCGAGCATCCGCTCGGCCGCCGCTTCGGACGGGAGCGGATGGCGCTCTGGGCGGAGCGGGTGCGCGGCAACCTGGGGGCCTGGGGGACGAACGTGGCGCTCGGCTTCCTGCTCGGGATGACGCCGGCGGTCGGCCATTTCCTGGGCGTGCCCCTCGACGTGCGGCACGTCACGCTCAACAGCGGCATCCTCGCCCTCGCCGCCTCCGGCCTCGGCCAGGACTGGTTCCTCGGCGGCTTCTTCCTGCTCGCGATGGCGGGCGTGGCAGTGATGTTCATGCTCAACCTCGGCGTGAGCTTCG
>JAHDVN010000344.1:0-402 GCA_023384635.1 Thermoanaerobaculia bacterium | reverse complement strand
GTGCTCTCGCTGTCCACGGCCGCGCGCGCCTACGGCTTCTCCGGCCGCGACGTGCGCAACCTCCTCGCTGCCGCCGCCCGCCGCGCGGTGCGCTACCCCGGCGACTTCCTGCTCCCGCCCGGGGCCGGGGCGGTGCGGGAGGCGGCCGGGAGCGACCTCGCTCCGCCCGGCCCCCCGGAGCCCCCCGGACGGGGACCCGGTCCGGCCGGCCCCTGAGCGCCGCGGTCCCCGGGGAGGGGGGGGGGCCCATCGGGCCGCCGAGGCGTAGAATTCCCGAGCGCATCACTCGACAACGCGGGAACACCCGCACGGAGGGAACGAGATGAAGGTCCGTCTCACCGTCCTCGCCGCCATCGCCGGGCTCGTCGCCCTGCCGTGGCTGGCGGCCGCCCAGCCGGTCCC
>JAHDVN010000343.1 GCA_023384635.1 Thermoanaerobaculia bacterium | reverse complement strand
GACCTGCCGGCGACGCGGAGACCGCGCACGGCCGGTGCGACTTCGCGGCGGCGCGCGCGGCGATCGCGGTGGCGCAGGCCCGCCTGCCCGGCGATCCGTACGTGCTGGAGGTCGCGGCCCGCATCGAGGCGAAGGCGGAGCGCCAGATGGCGGCGATCGCGGCGCTCCAGTCGGCGGAGCAGGCGCTCGCCCGCGGGGAGCGCAAGGCGGCGCTCGCCGCCCTCGACCGCGCCGCCGACGCGGCGCCGGACTGCTTCACGCGGCAGGTCGCGGCGGTCTCGCGCGGGGTGCGCGAAGGGCTCGCGACGCAGCACGCCGACGCCGACGAGCGGGCGCGCGCTGCCATCGGCGGCATGCTCGGGACGCTCGTCGGAGTCATGAACGCCGCCACGGCCGCCGCCGGCGGTGGCACCGGCCCCGCCGCGGGCGCCGGCCCGGGCGTCTACCCGGGGGCGGGCGGCAGCACGGGCGGAAGCGCGCCGGGCGGCGCCGGGACGGGCTCGAGCTGCTGGGTCGGCGGCGCATCCCACGCGGCCGAGCTCTACCTGCTCCTGCGCCAGCGGCCGCAGCCGAACGTGACGAACTACGTCATCGTTCCGACCAGCCGGAAGAACGCCGCGGCCGCCGCGAGCGGGACGGGGATGGAGCTCGTGAGCGAACACCGGAGCTACGAGGAGGCCCTGGCGGCGGCGCGCCGGGCCTGCCCGAGCTCGGCGTCGGGCAACCGGTGAGGCACGGAGCGAGACGATGCGGAGACGGCGCGGCGCCGGGTCCCTGATCCTGCTGGGGCTCTCGATGGTGGCCGCGGGCGCGCTCGCCCCGCGGCCCGCGCAGGCCGGGGACGAGGCGGTGCTCGCCGGGCTCGACGCTCGCTGGACGGGGGCGACCTGCGTGCTGCGCATCTCGTTGCCGATCAAGGACGAGCGCGACGAGCAGGGCTGGTCGCACAGCCGCATCTACATGGTCGAGCTCGAGGGGGAGAAGCCGTTCCACTTCCGGCTGCGCATCTCGGACCTCGCGCTGCTGCGGGCGCGCGCGGGGGGCGACGAGGTTCCGCCGGGGACGGTGTTCGTGGTGGAAGGTTGGCGCCCCGACCGCTGGGGCGCCTTCGGCGGCTTCGACCTCGACCTGCGCTTCCGCGACCTGCCGCTCGCGGGGCGCTTCGAGTTCCTCGCCGGGCGCGGCTTCTCACTCAAGGAGAAGCAGCTCGCCGACGTCGAGCGCTGGTTGCGGCTCGAGGCCTGCGAGGTGGCGTTCCCGTCGGAGGCGCTGCCGCCGCGCCCGGTGCCGGCGCAGGCTTCCGCGCCCGCGCCGCCGGTCGCAGCGGCCACGCGGAGCGCGCCGGGCGCGGCGTTCGTGCCGGCGGTCGAGGTGCTCGCCGCCTCCGTGCAGCCGGCGCGCGTGCGGCCGGGCGAGGAGATCGCGCTCGTCGTCAACTACCGGATCGCCGGCCTCCCACCCGGGGCCGGATTCGAGGTGGTGGAGGTGCGCGAGCTCTACGCCGGCGAGCGCCGCCTGACGACGATGGAGGACCGCCTGACGCGCGCCGCCGGCACCTACACCTCGAGCCAGAAGCTCCGCGTGCCCGCCGACCTCGCCGCCGGCCTCTACCGCCTGCGCGTCCGCGTGCGGATGGCCGGCCTCGAGGCGGAGGGCGAGGCGCTGTTCGCGGTGGAGTGAGGGGCCGTGAAGGCCTCGGGGACAGTTACCTGATTCCGTTCGGCGGCGGTGGCTTGTCTCCGGCCCTGGTCGGAATCAGGAAACTGTCCCCCGAGGATCAACTGTCCCCCGAGGATCGGCGCGGTGCCGGGTCCTCCCCCAAGCAGGTGCTTCGCCTGCGACGGCGAGTCTCGGGCGCGAATCGCTTGCTGCCACGAGGGCCCGGGCGTAGAATTCTCTCGGCATCAGGAGCGCCCCGGACGCCGCCGGAGAGAGCGGCGGATCGGGGCCGGCAACCTGGTTCGGACGACCAAGGTGCCTCCCGCGTGAGCGGGGATGCGGCCGCGAGAGCGGCAACGAAGCGTCCGAGGCGAAGCCCGCCTTCCTGATGCAGTTTCGGGAGGCGGGCTTCCGGCGTTTCCGGCACTCCCCTTCGTGGCGCGGCACCGCACCCGAGAGGAGGAAGTGCCATGAAGAAGAAGCCCACCGTCCCCGCAGCACCGGCTCCGCCGTGCCACTGGAGCGTGGAGTTCGGCCGCTCCCGCGGCCTGCAGCAGCGCCCGTTCACGCCATGGCTCGGGCACCTGCCGCGCTTCTTCCTCCGGGGCACGCGCAGTCATCTGAGAACCCGGGAGTTCTCGTACGAGGGGCGCCTCAAGGGCTGGGACCGGACGCTGGACCGGATGATCGCGATCTGCGAGGCGAACCGGTTCGAGGAGATCCACATGCACTGGGGCTCGCCGGTGAACGTGCCGAACGAGCAGCACGCCTGGCTCTTCCTCGACGGCGGGCTCGAGATCTACGCGTCCCCCTGCCTCTGGCCGGGGGATGAGACCCCGGGCGTCTACCTGCGCGGCTTCTGGGCGCTGCGCTGGATGCTCGGCGAGCTCGGCCTGCGGCCGCCGCGGCGGCTCGAGGGCGAGTGGCAGGTGCCGTCGCGCCGCCTGCTCGAGGAGCGCGTGGCGCTCTTCCGCACGCCCCTCGACGTCTCGACGCGCAAATCCTGGGTGGAGTCGCAGAAGGCGCGCATCGCGGCGTGCATTCCGTTTCCGGGGCGGGAGGAGGTGAAGGCCGCGGGCGAGGAGGGGAGGGGGGCGTAGGCCGAGGCCTCGGGGACAGTTACCTGATTCCGTCCGACGCTCGGGGCTCGGGCGGCATTCGCTTCCGGAATCAGGAAACTGTCCCCCGAGGGCAACCGTTCGGGACGACGGGAGGGAGGTGTGCGAAGCTCGCGCGCTGGATGGGAGAGATCTTCGGCATGTCTCCGGTAACGAGCCGGCCCAAGCCGGCGGTGAGTGATCTGGCCCTCGGCCCGCTGCTCGCTCGCCTCGCCGCGGCGTGGGGCGAGCCCGGGCTCGCGGGGCTCTGCGCCATCGGATTCAACCCGCGGCTGCGCACGGCGCTCGGGCGGTTCCTGCCCCGGGAGGGCCGGGTCGAGCTCAACCCGCGGCGGTGGGCGGAGCTCACTTCGGCCGAGCGCGAGGAGCTGGTGGTCCACGAAGTCGCGCACGCGTTGGTGCAGGCGCGCGCGCCGCGCGCTCGGCCGCACGGGCGGGAGTGGCGCTATCTGATGCGGGCCGCGGGCTACCGGCCGCGGGCGCGGTTCCGGCGCGCGGGCACGGCAGCCCTCGCAGGGGGAGCGGTCCTCTTCGAGCACCGCTGCCCGGTCTGCCACGCGACGCGGCTCGCGCGGCGGCGCGTCCCCGCGTGGCGCTGCTGGGCCTGCCTGCGCGCCGGCCTCGAAGGGCGGCTCGAGGTGCGGCGGGTGGCGGTGCCGCCGTCCGCCACCTGACTCCGCCCTGCGACCGAGGCCGGCGCGAGGACTCCCGGCGGCGTGATCGTGCCCTCCGGAAGGGGCGCCCAGCCCCTCCGCGGTGAAACCTCGGCCCTCGCCGCTGCGTTTAAGGGCCGTTGGCGGTCGCGGCCCGAGCTCCAGGACTCCGCGGGCGCCCCGGAACCGAGCCCGAGGAGACCCCGATGCCCACCTGCCGCCTCCGCCGCCTGACCTCTTTCGCCGCCGCCCTGGCCGCCGCCCTCGCCGCCGCCCCGGCCGCCCCCGCCGCCGATACCGCGGCCACGCTCGAAGTCCGCTTCTACCCGCAGCGCGCG
>JAHDVN010000342.1 GCA_023384635.1 Thermoanaerobaculia bacterium | reverse complement strand
GTACGCCTCGGGCTGGTAGTAGTCGTAGTAGGAGACGAAGTACTCCACCGCGTTGCGCGGGAAGAACGACCGGAACTCCTGGAAGAGCTGCGCCGCGAGGGTCTTGTTGTGGGAGAGCACGAGGGTCGGCCGGCCGAGCGCCTCGATCACCTTGGCGACGGTGAACGTCTTTCCCGAGCCGGTGACGCCGAGCAGCACCTGCTCGGGCGTGCCGGCGCGGAGGCCCCCCACCAGCGACGCGATCGCGTCGGGCTGGTCCCCCTGCGGAACGAACGGGGTCTCGAGCCGGAACGGGGTCACGGATCCTGCCGGGGCGGGCTCGCGTCCTCCGGCGCGGCGGCGCTGCCGGCCCCGGACGGAGCACCTCCCGTGCCGCCGGAGGCAGGCACCGCCTCGAGCGCGGCGACGAGATCGAGAATCTCCTCGCGCCCCGCGGGATTCTCGCCGGACCGGCCTCCGAACGAAGCCAGCTTCCGCTGCAGCCGCTGGAGGGCGGCAGGGTCGATGTCGCCACGGCCGATCGCGTCGCGGGCCTCCGCGAAGGCGCGGCGGAACCGGTCCCGCTCCTCTGGAGTGACCTCGGGCGGGAGAGCCTCGGCGATCTGCGCCTCCATCTTGCGGAGCGTCCAGGCGAGGAGGTCGTCCGCCTTGAAGAGGAACACCACCGCCGCGATGCCGAGCAGGAGGGTCGAGATACCGCAGCCGACGAGGGCGAGGCGGCCGCAGCCGGAGGGAGCCGGGGCGCGCCCCGGGGCGAACGGCGCCCCGCCGCCTCCGGGGGCGATCGGAAGGCCGCTCGGCGGTCCGGAGAACGGGGGGTCGGTGCGGGGCTCGCTCATCGTGTCTCCCGGAGGCGCCCGCTCTCGCGGGCGATTTCCGCACTCTCTATCACAAGCCCGGGTGGGTCCCGCTGCTAGAATCCGAGTGTGCCGGCCCTCTCCCTCCTGCAGCGTCTGCGCGGCGCCACCGCCCGCCGCGGTTGGCTGCGCTGGCTGCTGCCGGCGCTGCTCGCCATGGCGGCAGGCGGCTTGGCCGGGATGGCCGTCGGCGCCGCGATCCACATGCCGAAGGTGGAGGCGCTCGACGAGTTCCGCCCCAGCCTCGTCACGCGGCTCCAGGATCGCCACGGCGAGGTCTTCACCACCTACGCGCGCGAGCGGCGCGAGCTCCTCGCCGAAGGCTCCGTGCCACCGCTGCTCCAGAACGCGGTCGTCGCCGCGGAGGACGCCGAGTTCTTCCGCCACGGCGGGATCGACGTCGCCGGCATCGCCCGCGCGGTGTGGGTGAACTTCCAGCGGGGACGCCGCGCCCAGGGGGCCTCGACCATCACGATGCAGCTCGCCCGCGAGCTCTTCCTCACCCCGCAGAAGAGCTGGCGGCGAAAGATCGAAGAGGCCCTGCTCGCGGTCGAGCTCGAGAAGTCGCTGTCCAAGCAGCAGATTCTCACCCTCTACTGCAATCTCTCTTTCCTCGGCCACGGCAACTACGGCATGCAGTCGGCCTCCCGCCACTACTTCGGCCGGCCGGTGGCGGAGCTCACGGCGGCCGAGGCGGCGACGCTGGCCGGCATCCTCCAGCGTCCGAGCGAGTACAGCCCGTATCGGCGCCCCGAGCTCGTGGTCCGGCGCCGCAACTACGTCCTCGACCGGATGCTGGCGGAGGGCTACCTCGACGCCGGTGCGCACGCCGAGGCGGTGGCCACTCCGCTCGCCGTGCGCGAGCACCGGGCGCGGGCCGAGAGCGGCAGCTACTTCGCCGAGGAGGTGCGCAAGGAGCTCGAAGCCCGCTTCGGCACCGAGCGCCTCTACGGCGACGGGCTCCAGGTGCGGACCACCCTCGACCCCCAGATCCAGCGCGCGGCCGAGGAGGCGCTGCGGGAGGGTCTCCTCCGCCTCGACCACCGGCGGGGCTGGCGCGGCCCGCTGCGCCGTGGCCAGCCACTGGACCTGGCGCTCGACGACGCGGACGGGGCCGGCGACCGGAATCCCCTGCCGGGCACCTGGCTCCCGGGGGTGGTGCTGTCGCTCGAGGCCGAGGGGGCCCGTGTGCGCCTTCCGGGCGAGGAGGCGGTGCTCTCGCGGCGCGGCTTCGCCTGGACCGGCCGGCAGCGGGCCGCGGAGTTGCTCCGGGCGGGAGATCTCGCCTGGTTCCGCTGGGCGCGGGACGACGAGCGTCGAGGTGGCAAGGAACCGGCCTATCTGGTCCTCGAGCAGGAGCCGGTGCTGGAGGGGGCGGTGATCGTCCTCGAGTCCGGCACCGGCGCGGTGCGGGGCCTGGTCGGGGGATGGGACTTCGCGCGCAACAAGTTCAACCGCGCGACCCAGGCGCAGCGCCAGGTCGGGTCGGCGTTCAAGCCCTTCGTCTACGGCGCCGCGTTCGAGCTCGGCTATTCGCCGGCCGACACCCTCTTCGACGCCCCCGCCGCGTTCGCGGGCGCCGACGGCCTGGCGAGCTACAGCCCGCGCAATTACTACCGGCGCTACGACGGTATCCTCACCCTCCGGCGCGCGCTCGAGCTCTCGGTCAACGTCCCGGCGGTCAAGCTGCTCGACCTAGTGGGGGTGGAACGGGTGGTCGACTTCGCGCGGCGGGCCGGCCTGCGCTCGCCCCTGCCGCCCTACCCGAGCCTGGCGCTCGGTGCCGCCGACCTCGTACCGATGGAGCTCGCCGGCGCCTACGCCGCGCTCGCGAACCTCGGTATCCATCTCGACTCGCACCTCATCGAGCGCGTCACCACGCGCGAGGGGGTCGTGCTGGAGGAGCACCAGACGCGGGCCGCCAAGGTGACCACCCCCGAGGTGGCGTACGTCCTGCTCCACGTTCTCGAGGGGGCGGTGGACCGCGGCACCGCCGCGAGCTGCGCCGACCTCCCGCTCGACCTCGCCGGCAAGACGGGGACGACGGACGCGTACACCGACGCGTGGTTCGTCGGCATGACGCCGCGCTACACGATCCTGACCTGGATCGGCCACGACCAGAAGCGCACCATCGGGAGGCGGATGACCGGAGCCGAGGCCGCGCTCCCGATCTGGCGCGCGGTCGTGGAGGCGGGTCTCGCCGACGGCTGGCTGCGCGAAGGGGAGCGCTTCTCCCGCCCCGCCGGCGTCGTCACGGCGCTCGTCGACTACCGCTCCGGCCTCCTCGCCACCCCTTCCTCCAGCCGCACCATCGAAGAGGCGTTCGTCCCCGGCACCCTGCCGACCCGCGAGTACGAGCCGCGGTGGGAGCGGATCCTGGAATTGCCGTGGACTCAGCAGCGGGCCTTCTACCAGCCGCGGGAGCGGGAGGCGATGCCCGAGTCGATCCAGGATTGGGGGGCCATCCTCCAGGCCTGGCAGGCCGAGGAGGGCGGCGACGGCTGAAGCCGCGCCCTGCGGGTCAGCGGGTCACCGAGACGGGGGCTTGCGGCCGACGAGCCCGTAGTCCTGACAGCCGAAGAGGAGCTCGTCGATCCGGTCGCGGAGGCGGTTGACGGCGTCGGCGAGCGGACGCTGGTCGGCGGCGAGCGCAGCCAGGTCGATCTCGGGCAGCCGGCTCGCCTCGGGGAACGCCCGCAGCTGCACGATCTGGATGTCCATGAAGCCCGCCTCCTCGGCGAGGAGACGGAGCAGCTCGGGATGCACCGGCCGCTGGTGCGTCGGGTCGAGCCAGAAGTTCCTGGCCGCCACCACCAGCGAGAGCGGGCTCGGCGTCTCGAGGATCAGGACCCCTCCGGGCCGCAGCGCCCGCCAGGCGAGCTTCACCAGCTGATCGATACGTGGCGGGGGGAGGTGCTCGATGACGTG
>JAHDVN010000341.1 GCA_023384635.1 Thermoanaerobaculia bacterium | reverse complement strand
GACGATGGCCAGGGTCAGGGCGCGTGCCATCGTCGCCTCAGCGCGCCGCCGCCACCTCCGACTCGAGCCAGGAGTAGCCCCGGTCCTCGAGCTCCAGCGCCAGCTCCTTGCCGCCGGAGCGCACGATCTTCCCGTCGATCAGGACGTGGACGAAGTCGGGGACGATGTAGTTGAGCAACCGCTGGTAGTGGGTGATGACGACGAACGCGCGCTCCGGGCCCCGCAGGCTGTTGACGCCGTCGGCGACGATCTTGAGGGCGTCGATGTCGAGGCCCGAGTCGGTCTCGTCGAGCACGCAGAGCCGCGGCTCGAGCACCGCCATGTGGAAGATCTCGTTGCGCTTCTTCTCGCCGCCCGAGAAGCCCTCGTTGACCGGCCGCTGGAGCAGGCCCTCGTCGAGGCCCACGAGACGGACCTTCTGGCGGACCAGGGAGAGGAACTCCATGGCGTCGTACTCCGGCAGGCCCCGGTGCTTGCGCACCGCGTTGAGCGCGGCCTTCAGGAAGTAGGTGTTCGAGACGCCGGGGATCTCGACCGGGTACTGGAAGGCCATGAAGAGGCCCTCGCGGGCGCGCTCCTCGGGGCCCATGGCGAGCAGGTCGTGGCCGGAGAAGGCGACCTCCCCCTCGGTCACCTCGTAGGCCTCGCGGCCGGCGAGCACCTGGGCGAGGGTCGACTTGCCCGAGCCGTTCGGGCCCATGATGGCGTGGACCTCACCGGGCTTCACCGACAGGTCGAGGCCGTGGAGGATCTCCCGACCCTCGACGTTGGCGTGCAGGTTGCGGATTTCGAGCAGGGACACGGGGCGCTCTCCTTGACGGGTCCCGGCCGCGGCCGGGACCGGATCCTCAGCCGACGCTCCCCTCGAGGGAGACCGAGAGCAGCTTCTGGGCCTCGACCGCGAACTCCATCGGCAGCTCGCGGAAGACCTCCTTGCAGAAGCCGTTGACGATCATCGAGACGGCGTCTTCGGTTTCGATGCCGCGCTGGTTGCAGTAGAAGATCTGGTCCTCCCCGATCTTCGAGGTCGAGGCCTCGTGCTCCATCTGCGCGGTGGGGTTCTGGACGTCGATGTAGGGGAAGGTGTGGGCTCCGCACTGGTCGCCGATGAGCATCGAGTCGCACTGCGAGAAGTTGCGGGCTCCCTCCGCCCCGGGCAGGATCTTCACCTGGCCGCGGTAGGTGTTCTGGCCGCGCCCGGCCGAGATTCCCTTCGAGACGATGGTCGAGCGCGTGTTCCTGCCGATGTGGATCATCTTGGTGCCGGTGTCGGCCTGCTGGCGGTTGTTGGTCACCGCCACGGAGTAGAACTCGCCCACCGAGCCCTCCCCCTTGAGGATCACCGACGGGTACTTCCAGGTGATCGCCGAGCCGGTCTCCACCTGGGTCCAGGAGATCTTCGAGCCCCGCCCCTCGCAGCGGCCGCGCTTGGTGACGAAGTTGTAGATCCCGCCCTTGCCGTCCTTGTCGCCGGGGTACCAGTTCTGGACCGTCGAGTACTTGATGGTGGCGTGTTCGAACGCCACCAGCTCGACCACCGCCGCGTGCAGCTGGTTCTCGTCGCGCATCGGCGCCGTGCAGCCCTCGAGGTAGGAGACGTGCGCCCCCTCCTCGGCCACGATCAGCGTGCGCTCGAACTGGCCGGTGTTCGCGGCGTTGATCCGGAAGTAGGTCGACAGCTCCATCGGGCAGCGCACCCCCTTGGGGATGTAGACGAACGATCCGTCGGAGAAGACCGCCGAGTTCAGGGTGGCGAAGAAGTTGTCCGAGTAGGGGACGACCGAGCCGAGGTGGCGCCGCACCAGCTCCGGGTGCTCACGGATCGCCTCCGACATCGGGCAGAAGATGATCCCGAGCTCGTGCAGCTTCTCCTTGAAAGTGGTGGCCACGGAGACCGAGTCGAAGACGGCGTCGACCGCTACCCCGGCCAGCTTCTCCCGCTCGTGGAGGGGGATGCCCAGCTTCTCGTAGGTGCGCAGCAGCTCGGGATCGACCTCGTCGAGGCTCTTCGGGCGGTCCTTCATCGACTTCGGGGCGGCGTAGTAGTGCACCGCCTGGTAGTCGATCGGGGGGTAGGTGACGTTGTGCCAGGTCGGCTCGGTCATGGTGAGCCAGTGCCGGTACGCCTTGAGCCGCCACTCCAGCATCCACCCCGGCTCCCCCTTGAGCTCGGAGATCCGGCGCACGATCTCCTCGGAGAGCCCCACCGGGAGCTTCTCCTGCTCGATCTCGGTGACGAAGCCGTACTTGTACTCCTTCGTCGCCAGCTGCTCGATGGTCTCGTTGTCGGTGGTCGTCATCCTCGATCCCCTTCTCTCCTGCCCCGAACCCCCCCGCCCGCCGCCGGCCGCCGGCCGCCGCGTCCCTTGCCGAGCTGGACCAGCGGAGTCGCCCGCTCGGCGGCCAGGTCGGCGACGGTGATTCCCGCCAGGGCCGTGCTGACCGCGTGGTTGATCCGCCGCCAGTGGTCCCGGATGCTGCAGAACGCCTCCCGGTCGCACTCCCCGGGGGCGCCGTCGATGCACACGGTGAGCGCCACCGGCCCCTCGAGCGCCTCGATCACCTCGGCGGCGGTGATCGCCGCCGGCGGCCGCGCCAGGCCGTAGCCGCCGTGCACTCCCCGGTGCGACGCGAGCACGCCGTGCCGCGCCAGGAGCTTGAGCACCTTGCTCACCATCGGCGCCGGCAGCCTGGTCTCGGCCGCGAGCTCCGGGGCGTTGGCGACCCTCTCCGGCTCCTCGGCGAGGCGGCCGAGGAGGACGAAGCCGTAGTCGGTCTGCTTGGTCATCCGGATCATCGTCGCCCCCGCACGGGGAATGTGTACTTTAACAGTACCGATTCGAATCGGCAAGGGGAGGCCGGCGTCGCGCCGTCCGGATCACGCCCCCGGCGGCTCGCCGGGCAGCGGCGTTCCCGGCTCCGCCGCCGACGCGGCGGCGACCGGCCGCGGTGTGGACTCGAGCAGCACCGCGAGCCAGCGCAGGTCCGCGTCCCCCTCCGCGACGATCCGCACCGTCATCGTCAGCGGCACGGAGAGCAGCATCCCCACCGCCCCCCAGACCCAGCCCCAGAAGATCAGGGAGACGAAGACGACGAGCGAGGAAAGCCCGAGGCGCCTCCCCATCAGGAGCGGCTCGACGAGGTTGCCGAGCACCATGCCGAGGACCAGGTAGCCGAGGCCGACGAGGATGGCGTGCAGCGGGTCGTGCTGGACGAAGGCGATGAGCATCCCCGGCAGGGCGGCGAGCAGGGCGCCGATGTTCGGCACGAAGTGGCAGCCGAAGGCGAGCAGCCCGAGCAGGACGGCGAAGTCGACCCCCATCCAGGCGATCCAGAGCGCCACCGAGAGGCCGAGCGCGGCGCTGACCAGGGTCTTGATCCAGAGATAGCGCTGCAGCTCGAGCGTCACCCGGGCCAGCCGGTCGATGCGCGGGTTGTCGCCGAAGGCGCGCCGGAGCCGGGGGCGGAAGTCGCCGGCCTCGAGGAGCACGAAGACGAGGGTGAGCAGGACCAGCGTGCCCTGGGAGAGGAACGCGGCGCTGCCCCGCACGGTCAGGCCGAGCAGGTTGACGACCGCCTTCGCGTCGAACCAGCGGTCCGGCAGCCAGGCGTCGAGCGCGATCCCCTTCCCGCCCCACCACTCGAGGGTGTACGCCAACCGCTCCTGGATCTCCCGCAGGTAGCGCGGGCCGGTCTCCCGGAGCTCGCCGAGCGAGCCGCCGAGGAGGACCAGGAAGCCGCCGAGAACGCCGAAGAGGACGAGCATCGCGGCGGTGATGGCGAGCGAGAGGGGCACCCGGTGCCG
>JAHDVN010000340.1 GCA_023384635.1 Thermoanaerobaculia bacterium | reverse complement strand
CAGGTCGTAGGCGTTGGCGAGCGTGTCGTCGATCGCGAGGCCCAGGACGTAGATCGGGATCCCGGTCTCGTCGTCCTTGCGCAGGTAGATGCGGTCCACGTCGTCCGGCAGCCGCCGCCGGGCGCGCTCGACCCGGTCGCGCACCTCCCGGTAGGCGACGTCCATGTCGGTCCCCTGCTTGAAGCGGAGGAAGACGCGGCCGGTGCCGACCAGCGACATCGAGTTGATGCGCTCGACGCCGCCGACCGTCGCCAGCTCCTCCTCGAGCGGGCGGACGATCTTGTCGAGAACCTCGGGGGCCGGGGCGTCCCGCCAGGGGACGATGACCCGGAGGAAGGGCTGCTCGAGGCCGCGCGGCACCAGCTCGACGGGGATGCCGAGGGTCGCCACCAGGCCGAGGACGAGCGTGCTCGCGAGCAGCACCGTGACGGCGATCGGCCGCCGCAGCGAGAGCGAGACGATGCGGCCGGTGCGGTCCGCGGAGTCGCCTTCGGGGCGGCTCACGCCAGCTCCTCCCCGCCGTCGGCGAGGGCCGGAGCGGCGAGCGCCGGGGCCGCCGGAGCCGGAGCGCGGCCGGGCGCGCGGGCGAGCAGGGCGTCGAGGCGGTCGTAGACCACCGGGATGACCACCAGGGTGAGCAGCGTCGAGACGGTGAGGCCGGCGATCACGGTCACCGCCATCGGGGTGCGGAGCTCGGCGCCGTCGCCGAGACCGAGCGCCATCGGCAGCAGGCCGAGGACGGTGGTGGCGGTGGTCATGAGGATCGGCCGCAGGCGCACCACCCCGGCGGTCAGGAGCGCCTCGCGCCGCGCGAGCCCCCGCTGCCGGAGCACGTTCACGTAGTCGACGAGCACGATGGCGTTGTTCACCACGATGCCGGCGAGCAGGATCATGCCGAGGAAGACGACGATCGAGAGCGAGAGGTCGAAGAGCGCGAGCGCGGCGATCGAGCCGAAGAAGGCGAGCGGGATGGTGAAGAGGATCACGAACGGGTGGACGAGCGACTCGAACTGCGCCGCCATGATCACGTAGACCAGGAAGATCGACAGCGCGAGCGCGAGGTAGAGGCTGCCAGCCGAGCGCTGCCACTCCTCGTCCTGGCCGGAGACGAAGTAGGTGAGCTCGGGGGGCCAGACGACGTCGCGGTCGAGGGCGGTCCTCAGGCGCTCGACGGCGAGGCCGAGCGGCACCCCCGGGGCGAGGTTGGCGCGCACCAGCGCGACGCGGCGGCCGTCGATGCGGCGCACCTCGCTGGGGCCCTCGCCGAGGCGGACGTCGGCGATCGCGGCGAGCGGGACCGGCCGCTCGCCGCCCGGGTTGACGACGAGCTCGCGGACGTCCTCGACGGTGCGGCGGTCGGACTCGGCGAGCTGCACGACGATCGGGATCCGGCGGTCCTTCAGGTTGAAGAGCGTGGCCTCGGCGCCGCGCACGAGGTCGCGCACCGACTCGGCGACCGGCGCGAGCGAGAGGCCGGAGAGGGCGAGGCGCTCGCGGTCGTAGACGATCTCCACCTCCGGGGCGCCGGCCCGCAGCGTGGAGGCGACGTCGGCGAGCTCGGGCAGCGCCGCCAGCCGCCGTTCGACCGCCGCCGCCTGTTGGGCCAGCCGGTCGAGGTCGTCGCCGTGCACCTCCACCTCGATCGGGGTGCGGAAGCTGAAGAGGACCGGCCGCGTGAGCCGCTCCTCGAGGTCGGGAATCGCCAGCAGCCGGCTCCGCACCCGCTCGGCGACCTCCTGCTCGGTGGCCGCGTCGGCGCGGCGCAGCAGGACGCGGAAGCGGGCGGTGTGCTCGCCCTCGTCCGAGCGCGTGGACTGGGCCGGGTCGAAGCCGTAGGTCGCGAGCACCCGCTCGACGCGGGTCGCGTCCGCGAGCAGGGCGCGCTCGACCGGCTCGAGCAGCTCGATGGTGCGCTCGAGCGGGGTGCCCGCCGGGAGCGCGAGCTCGAAGGTGATCTCTCCCTGGTGGACCTCCGGCAGCAGCTCCGAGTCGAGCGCGAGGAAGCCGAGGACCGTGAGGGCGAGGGCGGCGACGAGGCCGCCCAGGACCAGCCGCGGCGCCTCGAGCGTGCGGGCGAGGAGGGCGCGATAGCCGCTCGCCAGACGCTCGAGCCCCCGGCTCGTCCAGGCCGCCGGGCCGCGGTCGAGCAGGCGCGCCAGGGCGCGCAGCGCGAGGCCGGCCGCGCCGCCGACCAGCAGCACCGCCCCGGTCGCGAGGGCACCGAGGAGCTTGCCGGCCACCTCGGCCGGCAGCCAGACGAGGGTGCGCAGCGCGAGGAGCGGCGCGAGGAGCGCGCGGCGCCAGCCCGAGGTGGCGCGCCAGTCGGCGACGAGCGACGACCAGGCGGCCGGGCGGAGCACCGGGCGCGGGCTCGCCAGATCGAGGGCGACGCCGCGGCGCGCGGCGAGCATCGGGATCAGGAAGAGCGCGACCGCGAGCGAGGCGAGCAGCGAGAGAACGACCGCCAGCGCGAGGTCGCCGAACGCCTGGCCGGCCACACCCTCGACGAAGACCATCGGCAGGAAGACCGCCACCGTGGTCAGCGTCGAGGCGATGACCGCCGAGCGCACCTCGCGGGTGCCGCGGACGACGGCGTCGAAGAGCTCGTCGCCCTCCTCGCGACAGCGCTGGATCGACTCCAGCACCACGATCGAGCAGTCGACGAGCATGCCGACCCCGAGCGCGAGACCGCCGAGCGACATGATGTTGAGCGAGACGCCGAGCAGGTCGAGGGGGGCGAAGGTGACGAGCAGCGAGGCGGGGATCGCCACCGCCACGATCGCCGTCGAGCGCAGGCTGCGCAGGAAGAGGTAGAGGACGAGCACGGCGAGCAGCCCGCCGGCGAGCGCGCTGTTGCGCACCTCGGAGATCGAGCTTTCGATGAACACCGAGCGGTCGGCGACGATCTCGAGCCGCACCCCCTCGTCGGCGAGGAGCCGGCGGGCGACGGCGAGCGGCTTGCCGTCCCGTTTCCCGGCCCGCTTCCCGCCCGGTTGGCCGGCCGCCGCGGACGCCGTCTCCTCGCCCGCCGCGGGCAGGTCGCCGAGCGCCGCGCGGATGCGCCGGGAGAGGGCGACCATGTTGGCATCCCCCTCCTTGAAGAGGTCGAGGGCGACGCTCTCGTGCCCGCCGGAACGGGTGCGGATCTGCCGCTCGCGGTGGGCGAGGGCGACCTCGCCGAGGTCGCTGATCCGCACCGGGCGGCCTTCGAGAGCGGTCACGACGGTGGCGCCGATCTGCTCGATCGAGGTGTACTCGTTGAGCGTCCGCACCATGTACTCGACGCGTCCCTCCTCGAGGGTGCCGCCGGCGACGTTCACGTTCTCCTCGGCCAGCCGCTGCAGCACCAGGCGGGGCGAGATGCCGGTGCGGGCGAGCGCGGCGCGGTCGAGGCGGACGTGGATCTCCTCCTCGAGGCCGCCGCGCACCTGCACCGCCGCGACCCCCTTGATCGGCTCGAGCTCGCGCTTCACCTGCCGGTCGGCGATCCGGCGCAGGCGGCGCAGCCCCTCCTCTCCCGCGAAGCGCTCCCCCTCGCCGGAGAGCGAGAGCTCGATCACCGGGTCGAGGGAGGGGTCGAAGCGGAGCACCAGGGGCCGCTCCGCCTGCTCGGGGAGGAAGACCTGCTCGAGGCGCTCGAGGGTGTCCTGGACGGCGTCGGCGATCGAGGTCTGCCACTGGAACTCGAGCACCACGTCGGAGACCCCGGCGCGCGAGATGCTGGAGATCCGCTCGAGGCCGCCGATCACCCCGAGCTCCTCCTCGATCGGGCGGCTGATCTCGTTCTCGACCTCCTCCGGCGCCGCGCCCGGGTA
>JAHDVN010000339.1 GCA_023384635.1 Thermoanaerobaculia bacterium | reverse complement strand
GGTGGCGGCGATGCTCTCCACCTCTCCGCCCGCCCGCAGGATCCGCACCGGGCAGTGCCCGGCGTTGGCGATCCGCACCCCGCCGTCCGGCGCCATCCGGACCGCCGCGAGGGTGAGGAAGCGATTGCCCGGGTTCTTCGCGCGCAGCCCCCGGTCGAGAGCCGCGAGCAGCTCGTCGAGCGGCCGGTCGAGCTCGTCGAGCAGACCGAGCATCCCCTGCGCCACCGCCATGAGGAGTGCGGCGCTCACCCCCTTGCCCGAGACGTCCCCCACCGCCATCGAGAGCTCGCCGTCCGGCCGCAGCCGCACGTGGTAGAGGTCGCCGCCCACCGAGCGCGCCGGCTCGCTCGAGGCGTGGAGCGCCGCGAACGCGACCGCCGGCGGCGCCGAGAGGAGCGCCGCCTGGATGGTGCGGGCGAGGCCCATCTCGTGCTCGATCTTGGCCTTGTCCCGCGCCTCCCGGTAGAGACGGGCGCTGTCGATCGCGGTGGCGGCGCCGGCGGCGAGGCGCTCGACCGCCGCCAGCGCCTCGCGCGCGAAGCGCCGCCCGCCACCGGCGCGCTCGAGCAGCAGGCCGCCGAGCACCTCGACGCGGGCGATGAACGACGCCTCCGCGCCGTTGCCGAGCGGCCGGCGGGCGACGAGCAACGGCGTCGCCACGACCTCGCGCCGGCCGAGCTCGGCCGTCTCGGTGTGGCGGCCGGCGATGGCCCGCTCGAGCAGCGCGCCGGCCTCCTCCTCGAGCGCCACCGTCTGCCCCGGCGGAAACGCCTGCGCCGCCTGCCGGTGCCCCTCGGCGTCCTGCAGCACGAGCAGTCCCCGCGCCGCCCCCGAGAGCCGCACCGCCGCCTGCAGCACCACCTGCAGCACCTCGTCGAGAACGGTGGCGGCGTTGAGGGCGCGGGCGACGTCGAGCAGCGTCTGGAGCTGCCGGAGCTCCCCGCCCTCCTCGCGCGGGGCGAGCTGCGAGAGGTCGAGCGATGCGGTCGAGCGCCGCTCGTCGGCGACCAGCTGGTACTCGACCCGCGGGCCGAAGCGCACGAGATCGCCCGGCGCGAGCTCGCGGCGCTCGACGGGGACTCCGTTGACGAAGGTGCCGCCGGAGGAGCCGAGGTCCTCGACCTCCAGGCGGCCGTCCCGCCAGAGGAGCCGCGCGTGCCGGCGGGACACCGTCGCCTCGGCGAGCGCCAGCTCGTTGGCCGGGTCCCGCCCCACCCGCACGCCGCCGCCCACGGGCAGGCGCGCCGGATCCCCGGCGGGGTCCCGCGCCACGAGAATCGGCTCGGCGGGCCACATCTGCGAGAAGTCTAGCGCCGGCCGGTGAGCCGGAGCCGCCAGAGGTCGACCTCGGCCCGGATCCAGAGTCCCATCCCCCGCGCCGCCATCCGGAGCGGCGCGCCGCCGAGCGAGAAGAACGCCCGCACCCGGCGGCCGTCGTTGCGCCGCCCCGCCTCGCCGGCGGCGCGGCGGGCGAGCGCGATCCGCCCGAGGCGGCGGTTCGCGAGACGCATCAGACGGTAGTTGAAGAACGCCTCCCGCGGCCCGAGCACCGGCATCCAGTGGAAGCGGCGGTGGACGCGAAAGGCGGGGATGACGACGAACAGGTAGTACTGGGCGGTCTCGATCAGGAACGCCGCGGAGAGCAGGTCGTGCTCGCCCATGTAGAGGTACTTGTCCCGGTAGACCGCGTCGAAGAAGCGGCGGTAGGAGCGCACGAACGTCTCGTTGTGGAGAGCGATCCGCTCGCCCATCGCCTCGCCGCGCGCGGCCGCCTGCACCAGCTCGACCGACGCCTCCACCGTGAACGCCGCGTGGTCGAGGCCCGGGGAGTAGTACGGATCGAGGAACGCCGCCGCGTCGCCGAGCAGCGCCCAGCCCGGGCCCGCGAACTGCCGGGAGAGGTAGGCGAGGCGGGAGTAGCCGCGGAAGTCCTCCTCGCGCATCTCGGCGCCGGCGAGGAGCTCGGCGAGCAGCGGATGGGCGAGGAGGAACTCGCGGTAGGCGCGCCGCGGCTCGCCCCGGCGGTCGAGGTCGACGAGGCGCCGATCGAAGACCACCCCGATGCTCGTCTCCCCGTTGCCGAGCGGGATCACCCAGACCCAGAAGCCGTAGCCCGGGTAGTGGTTGGTGGCGAGCCGCCGCGAGCCCACGTTGCCGGCCGCGAGCTCCGGGTGCTCGCGCGCCGCGAGGTCGTCGAGGTGGCGCACCCCGCGCCAACGGCACCACCAGGAGGAGGTGGCGTGCTCGTCGAGGCGCTCGACCAGACCGAGCCGCTTGGCGAGGAAGGTGGCGCGGCCCGTGGCGTCGAGGAGGAAGCGGCAGCGCACCTCGCGCCGGCCCTCCCCGGTCTCGACCGTGACGCGGTGCTCTCCCCCCTCCTCGCCCAGGTCGCAGTCGACGGCGCGCGCCGGGCGCCAGACCTCCGCCCCCGCGCCGGCGGCGAGGCCGAGGAGGTGCTCGTCGAGCACGTCGCGGCGCAGCTGGAAAGAGGGGACGGTCGAGCGGAGGAAGCCGCCGGTCTCGGAGGCATCGCCGTGGTGGCGGACCCGCTCGTTCGTGAACCAGTAGCGGAGCCCCTCCTTCGGCAGGTGCTCCCGCTCGAGGTGTTCCCAGAGGGCGAGGCGGCGGGTGAGGAACATCGCCGACATCTCGGTGGTCGCCTCACCCACCTTGGCGTCGAAGCGGGCCCCTTTTTCGACCACCAGCACCGAGAGGTCCGGCGCCTCGCGCCGCAGGAGCAGCGCCGCCGCCGAGCCACTGAAGGCGCCGCCCAGCACCCCGCCGGCGTACCGCTGGCTCTCCATGCGCTGCCGCCGATCTCCGCGGCGCACTCTACCAGCGGCGGCGGGCGGCGCCCGGCGGTCAGGGGGCCGGAGCGGCGGCGCCGAGCAGGGCGAGGAGGGCGGAGCGGTCGAGCTTGCCGCGCGGGGTGCGCGGCAGCTCCGCGACGAGGGCCACGGCGCGCGGCACCTTGTGGTCGGCCAGCCGGCCGCGGCAGAAGCCGGTCACGGCGGCGTAGTCGAGACCCCCCTCCGCGGCCGCGACCACCGCGCCGAGGGCCCGTCCCGCGCCGCCCGGCGCGGGCATGCCGACCACCGCCACCTCGCGCACCCCGGGCAGCTCGGCGAGGAGCCGCTCCACCTCGCGCGGGTTCACCTTCTTCCCCTTCACGATCACGAGGTCGTCGGCGCGGCCGAGGAGCGCCACCTCCCCTTGCTGCCAGGCCGCGAGGTCCCCGGTGAGGAAGCGGCCGGCTCCGAGCTCCGGGGCGGGATCGGGGAGGTAGCTGTCGGCGACCGCGGCCGACCGCACCTCCAGCCGGCCGCTCTCGCCGTCGAGCTCGACCGCGACTCCCGGGACCGGCTCGCCCACGGTGCCGCGCTCGGCCGCTCCGCCCGCGCGATCGTAGGCGATGCCGCCGCACTCGCTGGCGCCGTAGAAGACGTGCACGGTCCGGCCGCAGCGCTCGCGGAAGGCCGCCGAGACCTCGCCCGGCAGCGGCGCCCCGGCGCTGACCACCAGCCGCAGACTCGCCGGGAGCGGCGGCGGCTCGGCCAGGCGCGCCATCGCCGCGAGAAACGCCGGCACGGTCGGGAGGAAGGTCGCCTCGCCCGCCGCCGCGAGCCGCACCGGCGCGAGCGGCGACGGCACCTCGGCGGCGAGGAGCAGCGCGCCGCGGACGAGCGCCGGGAGCGCCAGGCTGGCAAAGCCGTAGGAGTGCGAGAGCGGGACGGCGGCGACCATCCGGTCGGCGGCGGAGAGCCCCATCACCGCGGTCAGCTGCGCGTCGTCGGCGAGCAGCGCCTCCGTCCCCACGACGATCCCG
>JAHDVN010000338.1 GCA_023384635.1 Thermoanaerobaculia bacterium | reverse complement strand
CCGCCGCACCGCCACCGCGATCCGCCCGTCGAGCCAGACCGCCGCGCCCATCGCCTCGTCGAGCACCGCCGCGATCGAGCCGCCGTGGGCATGCCCCGGCGGCCCCTCGGCGCCGGGGCCGAACCAGGCGCGGCCGACTAGGCGGGGCTCGCGCTCCCGCCGGAAGTAGGCCACCCGGAGCCGGTCGCCGGGCGGATCGCTCGAGACGAACGTCCCGCGCCCTGCCTCCAGCCGAAAGGGGAGGAACGGCTCCCAGTCCGCCTCGCGGTCGGCAGGCGGCGGGGTGGCGAGGGATCGGGATCGAGAGCTGGTCATCGGGTCTCCCGTCGGAGGCGCGGCGGCGCGCCCCGGTGCAGCGTAGGCGATCGCATCCCCACCCGCAACGCCCAAAGGAGATCGGCCCCGCGCGGAAGGGGCGTGCCTCGCGCGCGGGGCGCCCGTACAATGGGGCCGCCATCCCTCCCGGAGGAGCCCCGATGCCGATCGCCGCCGACCCGCCGCCGACCCGCCACGCCGACCTCCTCGCCTGGGTCGAGGAGATTCGCGCCCTCTGCACCCCCGACGACGTGCACTGGTGCGACGGCTCCGAGGAGGAGTACGACCGCCTCTGCCGGCAGATGGTCGCGGCCGGCACCTTCCTGCGCCTGAACCCCGCCAAGCGGCCGAACAGCTACCTCTGCCGATCCGATCCGCGCGACGTGGCGCGGGTCGAGCACCGCACCTTCATCGCCTGGCGGCACCGCGAGGACGCCGGCCCGACGAACAACTGGATGGACCCGCGGGAGCTCAAGCAGATCCTCCACCGCCTCGCCGCCGGGTGCATGCGCGGCCGCACCATGTACGTCGTGCCGTTCTGCATGGGCCCGATCGGCTCGGAGATCTCCCACCTCGGGGTGCAGGTCACCGACTCGCCCTACGTCGTGGTGAGCATGCGGATCATGACCCGCATGGGAGCGGCGGCGCTGGCGGCGCTCGGCGAGGACGGCGCTTTCGTCCCCTGCTTCCACTCGGTCGGGCGCCCGCTCGCGCCGGGCGAGGCGGACGTCCCCTGGCCGTGCGACCCGGAGAACACCTGGATCGCCCACTTCCCCGAGGAGCGGCTGATCTGGTCGTACGGCTCCGGCTACGGCGGCAACGCGCTGCTCGGCAAGAAGTGCTTCGCGCTGCGCATCGCCTCCGTGCTGGCGCGCGACGAGGGCTGGCTCGCCGAGCACATGCTCATCGTCGGCGTCGAGTCGCCCCAGGGGGAGAAGACCTACGTCGCCGCCGCCTTCCCCTCCGCCTGCGGCAAGACCAACTTCGCGATGCTGATCCCCCCCGCCGGCTTCGCGGGCTGGAAGGTCTGGACGGTGGGCGACGACATCGCCTGGATCAAGCCGGGGCCCGACGGCCGGCTCTGGGCGATCAACCCCGAGGCGGGCTTCTTCGGCGTCGCCCCCGGCACCAACGCCCGCACCAACCCGAACGCGATGGCGACGCTCGGCGCCAACTGCATCTTCACCAACGTCGCGCTCACCGACGACGGCGACGTCTGGTGGGAGGGGATGACCGAGGAGAAGCCGGCCCACCTCGTCGACTGGCGCGGCCGCGACTGGACCCCGGACTCCCCCGAGCCGGCGGCGCACCCGAACTCCCGCTTCACGGCCCCGGCCTCGCAGTGCCCGTCGATCGACCCCGCCTGGGAGGACCCGCGCGGGGTGCCGATCGGCGCCTTCCTCTTCGGTGGCCGCCAGAGCCGCGACATGCCGCTCGTCTACCAGGCGTTCAACTGGGGGCACGGCGTCTACATCGCCGCCACCATGGGCTCGGAGGCGACCGCGGCGGCGGTCGGGCAGGCCGCGGTGCGGCGCGACCCGATGGCGATGCTGCCGTTCTGCGGCTACAACATGGCCGACTACTTCGCCCACTGGCTCTACCTGCGCCGCGTGGTCTCCGACCCGCCCCGCATCTTCAAGGTGAACTGGTTCCGCAAGGACGAGAACGGCAAGTTCCTCTGGCCGGGGTTCGGCGAGAACATGCGGGTGCTCAAGTGGATCGTCGACCGGGTGCAGGGACACGGCAAGGGGGTGGAGAGCCCGCTCGGCTGGATGCCCCGCTACGAGGACCTCGTCTGGGAGGGGCTCGACTTCCCGCGCGAGCGGTTCAACGAGCTGATGGCGGTCTCGCGCGAGGCGCACGCCGCCGACGCCCGCAGCCACGAGGAGCTGCTCGACCGCTTCTACGACCGCCTGCCCAAGGAGTTCGTCTACGAGCGGCAGCTGCTCAAGTACCGGGTCTGGCGCTCGCAGGAGGTCTGGGAGCACTGGAAGGAGCGCCCCTGAGCGAGGCCCCAGCCGCCGGCGGCCGCCGCGCCGCGTAGAGCAGGTGGGCGTGCGGGTAGCCGCGGCCGAGGTCCACGGTGCGGATCTCCGAGAACCCGGCCGCCGCCAGGCGCGCCGCGACCCGCGCCCGGGGCTCGTAGGAGAAGCCCTCTCCCACCGTCAGCCCGCAGAGGTCGGCGAGACGCTCCTGGGCCCGGTTCCAGCGCCCCTTCCAGCGCGCCTCCGGGTCGATCTCCTTGAGCAGGAGGAGACCGCCCGGCCGCAGCCGCTCCCGCACCCCCGCGAGGAAGGCCGGCCACTCGGCGAACGGCAGCCGGTAGAGCACGTCGACGACGGCGACCACATCGAAGCCGCCGGCGAGCGCCTCGCCGCGGGCGGCGACCTGGCGCAGGCCCGGCGCCGTGACGGGAGGGAGCAGCTTGCGCCGGTCCGGCTCGACGACCCAGGCCTCGCGCGCGCCCGCGGCGAGCGCCAGCCGTGCGAAGATCCCGTGTCCGCCGCCGAGGTCGAGGAGCCGCGCTCCGGCGGGCAGCTCGGCGAGGAGCGGCCGGAACGGGCAGGTCGCGTAGCGGCCGAGGACGTGGAGCCGCACCGCGAGGGGCGCCTGCGCGAAGGCGCGCGAGAGGAGCCGCCAGCCCGCCGCGTAACCGAGGGACGCCATCGCCGCTTCTTATGACCTCCCACGCCCCGCCGTCAACCGCTCCCCGGCGTCCACTCCGGGCGCTCCCCGGCCTCTGGATCGGCCTCGCGCTCGCGGTCGGCGTGCGCCTCGCGACGCGGCCGCGGAGTTTCTGGGAGCACGACGAGCTGCTCTTCGCCCTCGCCGTCGACGAGTTCGCCCCCCTCGCGCACCACCCCCATCCCCCGGGCTATCCGCTCGTCGCCGCGCTCGGCAAGCTCTTCGCCGTCGTCGCCGGCGAACCGTTCGCCGCTCTCGTCGCCCTCGCCGTGGTCTCGACCGCGGTCTCCTTCCCCGCGCTCGTGGACGCCTTCCGCCGCCTCGCCGCGCCGCTCGGGCCGGCGGCGGACCGCACCGCGGTCGCCGGCGCGCTCTTCTTCCACCTCTCTCCCGCCATGCTCGTGCAGGGCCCGCTGCCGATGTCCGACCCGCCGGCCCTCGCCTTCCTCTCGCTCGCGCTCGCCGCGGCGGCCCGTCTGGCCGAGCGCGGGCAACCCGGAGGGCGATCCGCCGCGGGCCTCGCCCTCGCGCTCGGCCTCTCTGCCGCCGCCGCGGTCGGCTGCCGCCCGCAGCTCGCCGTCCCCGTCCTGCCGTTCCTGCTCGCCGCGCTCGCCCCCCCGGCGGCGCGCGGCCGCCGGGCGCTGGGCGCCGCCGCCTTCGCTGCGGGCGTCGCCGCCTGGCTCGTCCCCCTGGTCGGCGCCACCGGCGGACCGCACGGATTTCTCGACTACCAGCTCGGCCACGCCGACACCATCGCCGAGCACGAGCTCGCCGCCTGGCGCACCCACTGGCCGGCGCCGCGCCTCGCGGCCCGCTTCGCCGCCCACGCCTGGGGGACGCGCGCGACG
>JAHDVN010000001.1:30984-36139 GCA_023384635.1 Thermoanaerobaculia bacterium | reverse complement strand
CCCCTGCCGGGCGCCGAAGACCTCGGCCGCGACCAGGGGGCCGAGCCCGCGCAGCGTGCGCGCGACGATCTCGCCGCGCGCCACGCGGACGATCGCGCCGGAGACCTCCGGCCCGCCGCGCGAGAGCAGCGTCTGCCAGACCGCCTGGCGGATCGAGAGGTTGTCGGTCATGCGCACGTTGCCGAGCCGGGCGGTGCCTCGTTTCAGGAGCGCGATCTTCGCCGCCAGGCTCTCCTCGGCGTCCATCGGCTCGCGCTGCCAGGGGGTGTACGGCTTCGGCACGAAGAGGTTCACCCCGAGCTGGATCTCGCCGGTCCGGCCCGTGGCGCGCGTCTCGTCGAGCATCGCCTCCCGGCAGGCGGCGGCGAGGCCCAGGATCCCCTCGACGTCCTCCATCGTCTCGCCCGGCAGGCCGACGATGAAGTAGAGCTTCAGCTCGCGGAAGCCGTGGCGGAAGATCAGCCGCACCTTGTCGAGCAGCAGGGCGTTGGGGACCGGCTTGTTCATGACCCAGCGCAGCCGGTCGGTGCCGGTCTCGGGCGCCAGCGTGATCGACCGGTCGCCGGAGGCGTGGAGGGCGGCGAGCACCCCCTCGGTCACCGCCGGGATGCGGATCGAGGAGACGGCGGCGCGAAAGCCGAGGCGGACGGCCTCGGCCAGGATCCGCTCGATCTCCGGGTGGTCGCCCACCGCGGTGGCCACGAAGCCGAGCTGGTCGGTCACCCCGCGCGCCCGCGCCATCGCCTCGAGGATCATCTCGGTCGGATGGGCGCGGAACTTCCCCATGCCGAAGGTCGCCCAGCAGTACTTGCACTTCTCCGGGCAGCCGCGCGACATCTCGATCAGGAACTTCTCCGCGAACTCGGTGTGCGGCGTCACCACGCAACTGGTCGGCAGGAACCCCGGCTGCCGGATCTGCTCGGCGGTGAGCTCCAGCTTCTTGAGCTTCCCCCCCGCCGCGAGCTCCTCCGGGTCGTGCCGGGCGGGAACGAAGAACCCCTCCGCCGCCGCCAGCCGGTCGAGCACCGCCTCGCGGTCGCTCTCCTCGGAGAGCGCCGCCTGCATGGCCGGCAGCAGGTTCTCCGCCGCCCCGAGCGGGAAGACGTCCACGAACGGGGCCATCGGCAGCGGGTTGATCGCCGCGCAGGAGCCGCCGAGGAAGAGGAGCGGGTCGCCCGGGCCGCGCTCCTCGCGCCGGAGCGGGATGCCGGCCCGGTCGAGCATCCGCAGCAGGTGGACGTAGTCCTCCTCGAAGGAGACCGAGAAGGCGACGGCGCCGAACTCCGAGAGCGCCGCCTCCCGCTCCACCGAGCGCGGCATCCCCTCCCCGTCGAGGAAGAAGCGCTCGGCCACCCAGTCCGGAGCCCGGTGCGCCAGCTCGTAGACGCGCTGGAAGCCGAGGCTCGACATGCCGACGTGGTAGCGGTTGGCGTAGGCGAGGGCGAGCCGGTGGCGGCCGTGCCGGGGGAGCGCCACGGCGGCGCGCTCGGCAGCGCGCAGCGAAGCCCACGAGGGCGGGGAGGCGGTCCGGGAGCGCTTCATCGGAGGGTCGATTCTAGCCACCCCCGTCCGGCGCTAGAGTGGGGGGTCATGCGCCGCCCGTCTCCCTGGTCCCCCGCCTCCCGCCCCATCCTCGCCTCCCTGGTCGCCGCGGGCCTCGCGCTGGCCCCGCCGCTCGTGGCCGGGGATGCCTCCTGGCAGCTCAAGGTCGACCCCGAGCTCCTCGCCGCCGTCCCCGGCGGCTCCGCCGAGGCCCTGATCGTGCTCGGCCGGCAGGCCGACCTCGCCCCCGCCGGGGCCCTCGGCACGCGCGCCGAGAAGGGGCGGTTCGTGGTGGAGACCCTCCGGCGCACGGCCCGCGAGGAGCAGCGGGGCCTGCTCGCCGCGCTCGCGGCCCGCGGTGTGGAGCCCCGCCCGTTGGGGGTCGCCGACGCCGGCGCCGCCCGCCGCGCCGCCGCGGCGCTCGCGGCGGTGGCGGCCCGGCCGGAGGTCGCCGCGGTCGAGGCGAGCGGCCGGTTCGCCCTCCCCGAGCCGCCGTTCGACGACGCCCCGCTCCCGCCGGAGGGCCCGGAGGCGGTCGAGTGGGGGATCGCCAAGGTGCAGGCGCCGCTCGTCTGGGCGATGGGCATCCGCGGCCAGGGGGTGGTCGTCGGCGGCCAGGACACCGGCTACGACTGGGATCACCCGGCGCTCCAGGCGCAGTACCGGGGCTGGAACGGGACGGCCGCCGACCACGACCACAACTGGCACGACGCGGTCCACGCGGGGGGCGGCAGCTGCGGCGCCAACTCCCCGGAGCCGTGCGACGACCACGGCCACGGCACCCACACCGCCGGGACGATGGTGGGCGACGACGGCGGGGCGAACCAGATCGGCATGGCCCCGGAGGCGCAGTGGATCGGCTGCCGGAACATGAACGTCGGCAACGGCACCCCGGCCACCTACAGCGAGTGCTTCCAGTGGTTCCTCGCCCCCACCGACCTCGCCGGCCAGAATCCCGACCCCGCTCTCGCCCCGGCGGTGATCAACAACTCCTGGGGCTGCCCCCCGTCGGAGGGGTGCACCGACCCGCAGATCCTCCGCACCGTGGTGGAGAACGTCCGCGCCGCCGGCATCGTGGTCGTCGTCTCGGCCGGCAACTCGGGCCCCTCCTGCTCGACGGTCCAGGACCCCCCGGCGATCTACGACGCCGCCCTCTCGGTCGGCTCCACCACCTCGAGCGACACGATCTCCAGCTTCTCCAGTCGCGGCCCGGTCCTCGTCGACGGCAGCGGCCGCCTCAAGCCGGAGGTCTCCGCCCCCGGCTCCTCGGTCCGCTCGGCGGCCCGCGGCGGCGGCTACACGACGATGAGCGGCACCAGCATGGCCGGCCCCCACGTCGCCGGCCTGGTGGCGCTGGTGATCTCGGCCGCCCCGGCCCTCGACGGCCGGGTCGACGCGATCGAGCGGATCGTCGCCCGCTCGGCCGTCCCCCTCGGGACCACCCAGGTCTGCGACGTCGACATCCCGGCCGGGGCGGTTCCCAACCCCACCTTCGGCCACGGGCGGATCGACGCCCTGGCGGCGGTGGCCGCCGCCCTCGACTGGGTCTTCGACGACGGCTTCGAGGGGGGCGGGCTGCCGGGGCCGTGGTCCGGGCGGCGCTAGGGAGAGACCGCGGGGCCGCTGGCCAGCGGCCGGCGGATGTGGGAACATCCCCCCCGTTCCCGGATCTTCAACCGACGGAAGGAGGAGTCCAAGACCCATGAAGAGTTCCCGTACCCCCATCTGGAGCGGGGTGGCGTTCGCCGCCTCCCTGCTGCTCGTCGCCGGCGCGGCCGCGGCGAGCACGATCACCGTGCCGGCCGGCTTCGGCGGCGGCACCTGCGGCGCCGGCAACGCGAACCGCTACGAGTTCGGCGGCAACTGCGGCTCGCTGGTGTCGATCACGGACACGAACGCGGCCTACGTCCAGGACAACTCGCCGGCCTCCGAGGGCACCTACCGGGTGCGCTTCTACGCCAACTTCGACGGCAAGAGCTCGGTGGCCCCCCCGGCGGCGGCGCCCACGGTCGACCTCACGATGGCCGGCGGCAACGCGTTCGACTTCTTCGTCGCCTACGACGGCGCCGATGTGCCGCCCCCCGGCGCGGGCGGCAACGCGATCATCCGCGCCGAGCTCTCCCAGTCGGGCGCCGACCGCGTGATCACGTTCTACGCCCGCCTCAACAGTGGCACCGCGTCGTTCAGCCACACGCTGACCGGCAAGGCGCTGCGCGGCTGGCGCGCGATCGAGATCAACTGGGCCAAGGCGACCACCGCCGGCGGCACGGACGGCGTGCTCCAGGCCTGGGTCGACGGCACGTCGGTCGGCAACCTCACCAACCTCGCCAACGGCAACCAGATCGTCAACATGGTCCGCTGGGGCGCCGTGGACGGCATCGACGCCGGCACCTCGGGCACCTTCAAGATCGACGACTTCGTCTCCCAGCGCAGCGGCTACATCGGCCACGCCCAGGCGTTCTCAGACGTGCCGTCGTCGAACAGCTTCTTCCGCGCCATCCAGAGCATCCACCAGGCGGAGATCATCCCGCCCTCGACGCCGGGCACCTTCAATCCGACCGGTCAGGTGACGCGCAAGGAGATGGCCAAGTTCCTGCTCGAGAGCTACGACGGCACGAACTACGTGCCGCCGGGGTTCACGGCGACCTTCGCTGACGTCCCGGCCGGCCACCCGTACGCCCCCTGGATCTACGAGCTCGTGGCGCGCGGTATCACCGTCGGCTGCCAGACCGGCCCGCCGGCGCTCTACTGCCCCGACAACCCGGTCGACCGCCAGCAGATGGTGGTCTTCATCCAGAAGACGAATCTCGTTCCGCTCCCGGCAGACTGCACGTCGGGTGCCGGGAATCCGTCGCTGTTCGCGGACGTGCTCTTCTCCAGCCCGTTCTGCAAGTGGATCAACCGGGCGGCGACGACCGGTCTGACCTCCGGCTGCGCGGCCGGTCCGCCGGCCCTCTTCTGCCCGGTCGACAACGTCGTGCGCAACCAGATGGCGGTCTTCCTGCGCAAGGAGTTCTCGCTGCCGTTCATCGCCATCGGCCCGTAAGGTCCACGGCGTTTCCGCTGCACCCGAGGCCCCTCTCCGGAGGGGCCTCTTCGTTTCTCTGGCGAGCGGGCGATCTGCTACCGTTGCCGCGGCGCTCCCGCGCCGAGCCGACCGCCATGCCCCCCGCTCGCATCCTCCTCGCCGGCGCCCCGACCGGCTGCTGGTCGAACGCCGGCGACGAGGCGATTCTCGACGCGCTCGCAGAGGGGATCGGGGAGGCCGTCCCCGGCGCGCGGCTCGCGGTGGTCTCGAGCAACCCGCCCGGTTTTCTCGAGGCCAAGGGGATCGCGGCGATCCCCTACGCCGACCCCGCGGCGCTCGACGCGGCGGTCGCGGCCTCCGACCTCCTCCTCTTCGGCGGCGGCTCGATCTTCTTCGACTACTGGGGCGCGACACCCGAGGCGCTCCTCACGCCCCGGCACGAGGGGCTCTCCCTCTGGGCCGGCCTGGCGCTGCTCGCCGCGGCGCGCGGCGTGCCGGTGGGGGCGGTCGGCGTCGGCCTCGGCCCGCTCGGGAGCGCCGACGGCCGCCTCCTGGCGCGCCTCGCGCTCGCCCCCTCCCGCCTCG
>JAHDVN010000001.1:0-30974 GCA_023384635.1 Thermoanaerobaculia bacterium | reverse complement strand
GACGCGGCGTCGTCGGACCTGGCCGGGGAGCTCGGGCTGACGCAGGACCGGCTGCGCCTCGCGGCCGACCCGGTGGTGCGCTTCGACCCGAGCGGCTTCGAAGACCTCCCGGCGGAAGCCGAAGAGGCCCCGCGGCCCTGGCTCGGGGTGGCGCTCCGGCAGTGGGAGCACGGCGTCGGTCCCGCGCGGTGGGAGGCCGCGGTGGCTGCGGCGCTCGACCGGCACCTCGCGGCCCACGGCGGCACCCTCTTCTTCATGGCTCTCCACCGGGCCGTCGACTGGCCGCTGGCCGACGACGCCGCGGCGGCCGCCCGGGTGCGGGAGCGGATGGCACGCGGCGATGCCTGCCGGCTCGTTCCGGCGGAGCGCCCCTGGCGCGAGCGCGCGGCGCTGCTCGCCGGCTGCGATGCGGCCCTCGCGATGCGCCTGCACGGCGCTCTCTTCGCGCTCGCCGGCGGCGTGCCGACGGTCGGGCTGGTCTACGACCCGAAGGTCCGCGGCCTGTTCGCGAGCTGGGGCTGCCCGGAGCTCGCCCTCGCTCTCGCCGGCACGGGTGCCGACGAGATCGCGGGCGCCCTCGAGCGGGCCCTGGCCGCCCCGGAAGGGGAGCGCGCCGCACTGCGCTCCCGGCGCGTGGCGCTCGCCGCCCGGGAGCGGGAGAACGCCGCGGCGGTGCGCGCGCTCCTCGCCGCTCCTCGCCCCCCGGGCCCCGCGCTGCCACCGGAGCTCCTGGCCGCCCTGCGGCCCTGCCTCCAGGAGCGCGCGGCGGAGCGCCCCGGCGCGATCGACACCGCGCTGAGCCCCCTCTTCGGAGGGGCCGCGACGGAGCAACGGGCCGCCCGCCGCGTCGCGATCCTCACGAACCGCCTCCTGGACTGGCAGACCGGCGCGCCCTGTTTCGGCGGCGCCGAGCGCTACGCACTGGAGCTCGCGCGCTGGCTCTCCGAGCTCGGTCTCGACGTCACCTTCTTCCAGCGGGGAGGTCCGGAAGGGGGACGGTACTTCGGCTTCCCGGTGGTGCCGCTCGCCGGGGGCGAGGGCTTCTCGGAGTTCGAGCCCGGCACCGGCGCGGAGTTCCACGAGCGGAGCCGCGATTTCGACCACGTGCTCTACCTGATGCCGAACTACGCCTCCGGCCCGCTCAGAGAGGACGCGGTCGTGGTCTGTCACGGCGTCTGGTGGGACCACGACCTCTACGGCGACCGCTTCGCCTTCCGCTCGCCAGAGTGGACCGAGCACCTGCGCCGCGTCTTCGCCCGCCCCCGGCGGGTGGTCGCCGTCGACCTCAACAGCCTCAACGTGGTCCGGGCTCTCTTCCCGGAGGCCGCCCCCCGGCTGCGTCGCATTCCGAGCTGGGTCGACATCGACCTCTTCCGCCCCCCGGACGGCCCGCGGCCGGGGCCGCCGCTCGTCCTCCTCCCGCGGCGGGCCGAGGTGGTGCGCGGCACCCGCCTGGTGGCGCCGGTCCTCGCCGCGCTCGCCGGCCGCGAGGCCCGCTTCCGCTGGCTCGGGGACGGCTACGAGGAGGAGCTGGCGCACCTGCGCGCGGCCGCCGCCCGCGATCCGCGGTTGCAGCTCGCCACCGCGCCTTTCGAGGGGATGCCCGCCCACTACCGGGAGGCCGAGATCTGCGTGCTCCCGACGGTGGGCAGCGAGGGTCTGAGCCTCGCCTGCCTCGAGGCGATGGCGAGCGGCTGCGCGGTGGTGGCCACCGACGTGGGCGGCCTCGGCGAGCTCGTCCAGCACGAGGTCAACGGCCTGCTCTGCCGCCCCGAGGCTGGAGAGATCGCGGCGGCGATCGGGCGGCTGCTCGACGAGCCGGAGCTCCGGGAGCGACTCCAGTGCGCCGCGCGAGCGACTGCCGAGCGCCACTCCCTCGCCACTTGGCGCGAGGGCTGGCGGCGCGAGCTGGCCGACCTCGGCTGGATCGCTTCCGGGGCCCCGGTCCCTGCGAAGGAGACCGGGGCGCCGCCGGCGCGGCCAGCCCCTTCCCTGATCATCCCGGACGACCCCTGGGACGTCGTCTGCTTCTCGATCATCGACTGGGAGTTCCGCTGGCAGCGGCCGCAGCAGATCGCGACGGAGCTGGCCCGCCGGGGCCGGCGGGTCTTCTACGTCCGGAGCGGCAGCTTCCTGCCGCCCGGCGGAACCGCCTTCGACCTGCGTCCACTCGGCGAGAAGATCTGGGAGATCCGGCTCCCCGCGCCGCAGCCGTTCAGCGTCTACGACGGCGACCTCCCGCCCGGAGCGGAGGAGCTCTTCCTGGCCGGTCTGAAGGCCCTCGGCGCCGAGCACCGGATCGAGCGCGCCGTCTCCCTCGTCGACCTCGCGACCTGGACGCCGGTCGCCGAGGCGGCGGCGCGAGAGCTCGGGTGGGGCCTGGTCTACGACTGCATGGACGACTGGGCGACCTTCCCCGGCATCGCCGACAAGCCGGCGCTGCTCGCCCGCGAGCGCGAGCTCGTCTCGCTCGCCGACCTCGTCGTGGTCTCGAGCGGCACGATCCGCCAGCGCTGGGCGCCACAGCGCGACGACCTGCTGCTGCTGCGCAACGCCGCCGACTTCGCCCATTTCCAGGCCGGGCCGGGAGAGGATCCGCTGCCGGAGGCCGCGGGACCGGTCGCCGGCTATTTCGGCGCGATCGCCGGCTGGTTCGACGTCGCTCTGCTCGCGGAGGTGGCGACGGCGCGGCCGCACGTGACCTTCGCGCTGCTCGGCGAGGTCTTCGACGCCGACGTCGGCCCGCTCGCCGCGCTGCCGAACGTGCTCCTGCTCGGGCATCAGCCCTACGATCGCCTTCCCGCCTTCCTCCGCCGCTTCGACGCCTGTCTCGTGCCATTCGAAGTCTCGCCCGCCACCGACGGGATGGACGTCGTGAAGGTCTACGAGTACCTGAGCCTGGGCAAGCCGGTCGTCACCACTCCGATCCGCGAGATCGTCCACCTGGCGCCCCTCGTGCGCCTTGCCGCCGATGCTGCGAGCTTCGGGCAAGCGCTCGACGCGGCGCTCGCCGAGGACGACCCCGCGGCGGTCGCGGCGCGGATCCGCCTCGCGCGGGCGAACACCTGGGCGCGGCGGGTCGACGAGCTGGAGCGGGAGATCGGCGACCGGGCCAAGGGGTCGGGGGCCGGTCTCCGGCGAGAGCTCGCCGCCGTCCGCCGGACCCTCGCCGCCCTCGCGGGTGAGCGAGATGCGCTGCGCGGCGAGCTCGCGGCAATCCACGCCTCCCGCCTCTGGCGGTCGGCCGACCTCTACTGGCGGCTCCGGCGGGCGCTCCGCGGCGGGCGCTGACGCTCCGGCGCGCCCGATCTCTCTCTACGGCAGGTAACCCAGTGCTCGCAGCCGGGCGCGCTCCTCGTCGTTCGGGGGGCGCACCACGGGCGCCCGCGCCTCGCGCTCGGCGACGAACCGGCGCAGGAGTCGAGCCATGTCGTCGGCCCGCGCGGGCTCGCCGGTCGAGAGGTCGAGCCGCTCGCCCGGGTCGCGGGCGAGGTCGAAGAGCTCGCGTCGGCCCGCCTCGCGCGCCTCGAGGTACTTCCACTCCCCGATCCGCACCCCGAACTGCCGTCCCACGATCGGCTCTCCCACCACCCGGCGCCGCCACGGCGGGTCGAAGAGCTCGTCCGTCGCGCCGGGGGCGAACGTGCGCCGCTGGAAGAAGAGAGCGCGCGCTGCCGGGAGCTCTTCGCCGGCGAGCAGGAAGGGCGACAGGTCGAGGCCCTCGCCCGAAGGTTCCGTTTCGGGCGACCCGAGGAGCCCCAGCAGGGTCGGGGCCACGTCGATCAGGGAGACCGGGGCGGTCCCCGCGCGACCGCCGGAGATCCTCCCGGGCCAGCGCACCACGAGCGGGACGCGCAGCGCCTCCTCGTAGATCGTGAGGCCGTGGTGGACGTGGCCGTGCTCGAGGAACCCCTCCCCGTGGTCGCCGGCTACGAGCAGCAGCAGGCCACGGGATCCGGCCCGGGCTTCCACCTCCGCGACCAGCCGGGCCATCTCCCGGTCGGTGTAGAGGATCTCCCGCCGGTAGCGGCGCAGGTCGTCGAGAAGCGGATCGTCCCCTTCCCCTGGGGCCGGCGGGAAGGCACTGGCAAACTCGGCCGGCGGGTCGTACGGCGTGTGGGGATCGAAGTAGTGAATCCAGACGAACAGCGGAGCGGAAGAAGGTCCACGCGCCGCGAGGAACGCGAGCGCGCGGTCGGTCACCGCCCCGGCGCGCCGATCGAGCGCCCCGCCCGCGAGAGCGAATCCCTCCCACGAAGCCGCGACGACGGAGGCGCTCTCCGGCGTGAACTCGTCGTCGAAGTGGGCGAAGCCTCGCCCCCAACCGAAGTCGCGGGCGAGCACGAACGAGCTGACGAAGGCCGCCGTCTCGTAACCCCGGTAGGCCAGGGCCTCGGCCAGGACCGGCAGGGTGACGGGGAGGGCGAGGCCGTTCGCCGTCACGCCGTGCTCGACCGGGTAGCGTCCCGAGAAGAGACTCAGGTGGGAAGGCGCCGTGACCGGGCTGGGGGCGTAGGCGTGCTCGAAGCTCACCCCCTCCGCGGCGAGCCGGCGCAGGTGAGGCGTCGTAGCTGGGCCGTCGCTCGAAAGCGAGGTCTGGTCGTAGCGGACGGTGTCCAGGGTGACGAGGAGGACATCCGGGGAGGACTGTCGCGGCGCGCAACCGGTGACGCCGACGAGGACTGCGATCCCCGCCGTGAGGAGCCGCCAGCCGGGTCGCCGCATCACTCCGGCAGTGTACCAGCGGCCCCGACTCTCACCCGCGCCGACTGCGGCGCCACTCGCCGAGCCGCTGCCACCACCGCCGCGGTGGCGCGCCACGCAACGCTTCGAGCACCTCCGGCCAGACGCGCCGCCAGGTGTGCTCGGCGAGCACGCGGGCGCGGCCGGCGCGGCGCAGCGCCGCCGCCCACTCCGGCTCGGCGCGGGCACGGCGCACCAACGCGAGCAGCTCCTCGGTGGTGCGGAAGACGGCCAGCTCCTCGTCCAGACGGAAGTAGTCGGCGAGCTCCGGGTCGTGGTTGGTGAAGACGAGGGCCCCGGCCGCGAGGAAATCGAAGAGCTGGACCTTCACGAGGCGGAACCCGCCGACGGTGCGGTTGAAGACCACCGTGGCGCGCGCCGAGACGAGCGCGGCCAGCAGATCGTCGCCGAAGACGAAGCCGCGGCTCGCGAGCCCGTGCTCCTCCCAGAACTCGCCGTAGAGGTGGAGATCGAAGGCGGCGGCGAGCGCGCGCACCGGCGCCACCCGGTCGGGGTGGGCGCGGCCCAGCATCAGCACGTCGCAGGCGAGCTCGGGGCGCGGCGGGACCGGCCGGTAGAACGCCTCGTTCGTCGCCACCCGCAGGAGCTCGGCGCGCGCCCCGATCGCGCGGTAGCGCGGCAGGCACTCCGCCGCGAGGGTGAGGAAGCGGTCGAAGTGCGGGGCGATGTGCCGCGTCGACGGCTCGAAGACATCCGGGTCGGAGAGCGCGATGCCCACCAGACAGTGGCGCTCGCGCAGCCGCGCCGCCACCTCGGGCCGGAAGCCGAGTCCCCCCGCGTTGCATACGATCAGGTGCGGCGCCGCCGCCTCGATCTCCGGCAGCACGATCTCAGGGCGCAGCCAGACCGGTCCCGTGGTCCCGCGGTCGTAGGTCCGGCCCTCCGTGTCGAGCGCCTCGCGGCACTGATCGGTGTCGAGCTCGACCACCGTCGCTCCGGTCTGGCCGAGGCCGAGCATCATCATCCGCACCATGTCGTTGACGCCGCGCCAGTAGGCGCCGATGTGCAGCACCCGGAGCGACTCGTTCGGGATGGGCGGCAGGTCCAAGGCCGGTCCTCACTCCGCGGGGCGGGTCCGCGCCGCGGCCAGCGCCGTCTCGACGGCCGCCACGCACGCATCCCAGCCCTCGTCGTCCGCGGCGTCGGCGAGAGGGAGGGCGTCGTCCCGCTCTCGTTGGAGCGCCGCCGTGGCGGTGGCCGAGCCTCCGACCACCAACGCCGCCGCGCTGAGCATCCGCCGGTGGTTCGCCTCGCGGAGCTCCGGGCGGCAGGGGGCGTCGGCGAGCTCGCACGCGAGGTCGTAGGCCACGGTGCGCTCGCGCCAGGCGGCGGCGAAGTGGGCGTTGCAGGGACGGACCCAGAGCAGCGGCGAAGGGAGCGCCGCGAGGGCGTCGAGGTGGCCGCGGTAGAGGAGCAGGCGCGGCTCCGGCTCGAGGAAGCCGGCGAACTCGTCCCCGCGGCTTCCCGTGCAGTCGAAGAGCACGACCCAGCCGGCCCGGGCGAAGGCGCGTGCGAGCTCCCGGAGCCGTGTGCCGGAGGTCCCCTCCCAGGAGACGGCGGGGAGGAAGGCGACGGTGCGGCGCGCCGCCCCGCCCAGTCGCTCGACGCGCGCTGCGAGCTCGGCGCGGTGGGCCTCCGCCACCCCCTGCGGCATCGGCGGTCGCCAAGGCCCCCACTTCCACTCGAAGTGCGCGCGGTTCTGCTCGAAGACGGCCCGGTAGCGCTCGGGGTCGAGCCGCGCGAAGGAGGCGCGCCCCTCGTGGTGGACGAAGGCGTCGCGGGCGACCGCGATCGAGAGGCCGAGCTCCTCGATCCGGCGGCCGTAGTCGTCGTCCTCGAACATCCCGACCTCGAACCCCTCGTCGAGCGGCCCGACGCGCTCGAAGACCTCCCGCCGCATCGCGACGCAGAACATCGCCAGCATCGGGATCGGCTCCCGCTCGCGGTCGTGCGCGCGCACGAACTCCCGCGCCCAGGCCGGCATCGCGGCGAGATCGCGGTAGCTCACCTCGACCTTCGCCTCGTTCGCGATCTCGTTCGTCGAGGCCCCGACGAGGCCGAGGGACGGATCCGCGCGCAGGTGCCCGGCGAGCGCCGTGAGCCAGCCGCGGCTCACCACCGTGTCGTTGTTGAGCAGGAGCAGAAGCTCCCCCGCTGCGGCGGCGAGGCCCTGGTTCACGGCGGCCGCGAAGCCCCGGTTCCCGGGATTGCGCACCACCCGCAGGCGCGGCTCGCGCGCCGCGAGGTCGGCGAGCAGCTCGCCGGTGCCGTCGGTCGAGCCGTTGTCGACCGCGATCACCTCCAGGTTGGGCCACTCGGTGCGGGCGAAGAGGCTCTCGAGGCAGGCGCGGTTGAGCTCCCGGTTCTCGTGGGTGACCACCACCACCGAGGCGCGCGGGAACGTCGCGGACACCGCGGGAGCCAGGACTGCGAAGCGGTGCCCCCAGGTCTCGCCGCGGGCGAAGGCGCGGCGGCGGTCGCTCTCGGCCCGGCTCTCCGCGGCGAGCGCGGCGTCGATCGCCGCGAGGAACTCCTCCGCTCCCGCGGCGGTGCGGACGAGATCGCCGAGGAGCTCGACCTCGGGCAGCGGGACCGAGACCAGCGGCTTGCCAGCCGCCAGGATCTCGTACGCCTTCACCGGGTTCGTCGCCTCCGTCAGCGGCGTGCGGCGGAACGGCAGGAGACAGAGGTCGAAGCTCGCGATCCACTCCGGGAGCTCCTCGTACGGCACCTCGCCGACGAGCGCCACGTTCTCGCCGGCCGCCAGCGGCGTGTCGTCGGCGAGCGCGGCGCGGCCGACGAGCACGAAGCTCCAGTCCGGTCGCCGGGCGGCGAGCGCGGCCACGAGGCGGTCGTCGAACCAGCTCTCGATCGCGCCGAAGTAGCCGATCACGGGCGGCCGGCGCGGCGCCCGCCACGGCACCGCGGCAAACCGCTCCGCCTCGCAGGCGTTGCGCAGCAGGAGCGGCGGGCGCGACGCGCGCGGAGCGAGCCCGGCGGCGAGCTGCGCGGAAGCGGCGATCACGAGATCCGCGCCGGCTGCGAGCGCCCCCTCGAGCGCCAGCATCTCCGGGGCGTTCGTCCCGAAGCCGGCGTGCTCGTCCATGCAGTCGTAGACCACTGGCCAACCGAACCGCTCGCGCGCCGCGAGCGCGAGCGGTCCCCAGAACGGGAGCTGGACGAACTGGGCCGTGGCGCCGAGACCGAGCTCCCGGCGCAGCGCGTCGAGCGAGGCGAGCGCCTCGGCCAGGAAAGCCGGAGACGGCTCGGCCCGGTAGATGCTCAGCTGCGGCGCCCGCAGCGAGACCTCCCAGAGGTTCTCCCGGCGCCGCTCGAGGAGGAAGGGCGGCCCCTCGGACCGGAAGCGCTGGGAGACCCAGAAGACCCGGTGGCCGGCCTCGGCGTAAGCGCTCATCAGGTGCTGCGGGCGCTGCACGCGCAGGTCCCACTGGATGATCGGCAGGCAGACGACGTCGTGCCGCGCGGCGTCGGCGACCGGCGCCTCGCGCTCCGGTGCGGGGGGCTTCGGGGCTGCGAGGGCCGGCGCCGCGACGCCGATCGCCGGCAGCGTGGCCTCCCCGAAGACCTCGCTCTCCGGCCGGGGCGCCGGCTCGACCGCCTTCCCGGCGCCGGCGGGCGGCGCCGGCGGCGCGGGAATGGCCTTCGGCAGCTCGGGGCCCGAGGGGGGCCCGGGAGGCCGCGGGGTTCCCTCCAGCCCGAGCCGCTTCCGGAGGCGCCAGTACGACTCCCCGGCCCGCCAGAGACGGGAGGCGTGGATCGACGCGAGCTCGGCACGGACTGCCACGAGGGCCTCCGTCGCGCGAGCGAGCTCGTCGCCGAGCTGCCGATCGCGCGTCTGCGCAGCCTGCGCCGCTTCCTCCAGCTGCCGCGCGAGCCGGTCGGCCGCCGCGCGACTCGCCGCCACCTCCTCCTCCAGGGCGCAAGCCGCCGCCCGCTGCCGGCCCAGCTCCAGCTCGATCGCCGCCCGCCGGCTCTCGCTGCGCGCCCGCTCTCTCGCCGCGGCGCGAGCCCCCTGCTCGGCGATGCCGGCGCGCCGTGCGAGCGCCGCCACCTCCTCCTCGAGCCGGACGAGCAGCTCCGCCCCGGGCGAGTCGGCCGGAACCGCCCGGGAGCGTCCGGCGAAGAGGTCCTCGAGCCCGGCGCCGAGGAGGTCCACCCGCTCCGACCAGAGGTGCGCGGCGGCGAAGGCGCGCCGGCGCTCGGCCGCCTCGGGATCCCGGTCGTGAACCGCCCGGTCGAGCTGGCCGAGGAACGCCTCGCCGTCCTCGGCGGGATAGAAGAGGTCGTGCCACGGCGCGAGCTCGGGGAGGCGGGTCGCAACCGCCGGGCGGCCGAGCAGAAGGGCGTCGTAGAGCTCCGGAGGATCGGCGGTCCAGGTGGAGGGGAGAATCCGGAACGGGAGGATCACGATGTCCGCCGCGAGCCGCGCGGCGGCCCGATCCATCCCCCCCGATCCCTCTCGCAGGTGCACGTTCGGGAGCTGCGCGAGGTCGGCGAGCGGCGGCGCCACCGGGCCACCGGCGAGGAGGATCTGGAACCAGGGCCGCTCGCGCGCGATCCGCGCCACGAGACGGTGGTCGATCCACGCCCCGAGCTCTCCGACGAAGCCGATGCGCGGCCGCGGCAGAGCCGCCAGCGCCGGCTCCTCCACGGCGCCGGGCGGCAGGGGTGTGCCGCCGCTGCGCAGCAGGAGCGCGCGGCGCGCCGTCTCGCGCCAGCGCCGGTGGATCCGCTCGCCGGCGGCGAGGAGGAGGTCTGCCGCGCGGACGAGCCGCGCCTCGGCGGCGAGGAGGTCGCCGTCCGTCTCCGGCCGCTCGCGCCAGAGATCCAGGCAGTCGTAGACGACCGGCCAGCCGGTCCGCTCCCGCGCCGCCAGCGCGAGGTCACCGAGCCCCGGTTGCTGCACGAGGAGCACGGCATGCCCGATTCCGAACTCGACCCGCAGTGCCGCGAGGGGCGTCAGCTCGGTGGAGCCGACGGCGACGGGGAGGTCCACCTCCCAGAGCCCGGGCTCCATCTCTCGCCTCTCGAGCGCCGGCGCATCCGGCGACGGGGCGCAGAGGAAGACCCGGTATCCGGCCTCCGCGGCGGCGGCGAGGAGCCCCCGGCGCTGCCGCGCACGGTCATGGTCGCGCGGCAGCGCGAGGACGACGAGGTCGGGAGGAGCGGCGGGCGGGGTGCCGCTCAGCGGCGTCCCCTCCAGCGGCGCAGCCGGTCGGCGAGAGCGGCCCAGGGGGCGAGCCGGTCGCGCAGCGCCTGCACCTCGCCGGCGAGCCGCCGGAGCTCGGCGCTGCGGGCCTCGGACGCGGCGAGGAGCACCTCCACCCGACCGATCGCGTCACGCGTCGCCTCGGCCTCCGGCATCCGCTCGTCGCGCACCGCCAGCACCTCCGTGGCGAGCTCGCGCAGGGCCGCGGAGCGCACCCGGGATTCCTCCAGCAACCGCTCGACCTCTTCCCGCGCGGTCTCCCGCGGCGGCGCCCCGCTCACGGGCCCGCACCTCCGGCCCGCACCCGCGCGGCGAGGCGGCGCACACCGCCCGCGTAGCGGAAGAGGCGGCTGCGCTCGTAGATCTCGACCTGGCGGTTGGCGTCGGCGAGCGCCCGGCGCAGCTCGCCGCAGGCGAGCTCGAGCTCCGCGATCCGCCCGAGCAGCTCGCGGAGCGACTCCTCGGCGGTGGCGAGGCGCAGGGCCAGGGCCGCCTCCTGCGGGGTCTCGCCGCGGTCCCCCGGCAGCGGGGGAGCTTCAGGTGACGTAGAGGGAAGGGTACTCATCGCGGAAGCGGTGCCGCAGGCGGCGGGTCTCGATGTTCGTGATGCCGATCATCGACGTGGCGTGGGTCCGATACTCGCACAGGATCTCGGGGACGAGCGCCCCGCGCAGCCCCCGGTGGGCGGCGCGCAGCCAGAAGTCGTAGTCCTCCCAGCCGTAGAGCGCGAGGTCCTCGCGGTAGCCCCCGAGCGCTTCCCAGGCCGTGCGCCGCACCAGCGCCATCGCGTCGATGTAGTTCTCGCGCGCGAGGCGCTCCGGATCCCACGGCAGATCGCTGAACAGCCCCGGCTCGCCGCCGAACTTCGCGACCGGGCCGTAGGCGAACGCCGCGTCCCCCGCGACGAGCGCCTCGCGGAGCCGTGCGAGGGCAGTGGGGAAGATCCGGTTGTCGGCGTCGAGGACGAAGACGAAGGGCGCCCGCGCGCGGGCGAATCCGAGATTCCGGGCCGCCGGCAGTCCGGCGTTCGCGGCGCGTTCGACGAGCTCGAGGGCGAGGCCGGGATGCCGCCCGGCGAACCCTCGCACGCGCTCGCGCGAGCGAGCCCGTGAGTGGTCGTCGACGCCCACGACTTCCGGCACCACTCCCACCGACGCCGCCACGGAGGCGAGGGCTTCCTCGACCACCTCTTCGTAGTTGTAGAGGGTGACCACCACCGAGACGTCGGGCACGGTCCCGGCGAACGACGGGCTGCTCCAGATCCGATCGCGTTGCACCGTCCCGTGGCGCTCCATGCAGAGAAGCCCCTCCAGCCGGCGGCGGTGCGCCATCTCCTGGAGCATCGCGTCCTTGAGCTGTTCGGCGACGGCACCGACCCGCAGCGCGAAGCCGCCGTTGGACCCCTCCGCACCCGCGCCAGCGGGTGGAATGGCGCGGCGAGCGAGGCGGGCGGCGGCCCGGCGCACGCCGGAGCCGAGAGCCGCGGCCCGCAGCCGCAGCGGGCGGCGCGGCGGGCGGGATCCCGCATCCGCTTCGATCCCGTCGAGCAGGCGCCCCAGCCGTTCCCGCGCCCCGAGCGGTCCGCGCACCAGCTCGTACGCCGCGGCGGCCATGGCGCGGCGGCGCGGTTCGTCGACCAGGAGCGCGGCGAGGTGCTCACCCAGGCGCTCGCCCGGGACCTCCGCGAAGTGCCGCCAGGCGACGAGGGGCTCGGGAGCGAGGACCTGCTCGGTCACCAGCACGCAGCCGTTGGCCATCGCCTCGGTGCCGCGCAGCCAGTCGAAGTAGCCGGCCTCGCCGCGGTGCAGGAGGAGGAGGAAGCGGGCGCGCGCGAAAAGCTCCCGCTTCGCGTCGCCGGTGAGGAACCCCGGACGGCCCTCCTCGGCGGGCCGGTCGTTCTCGAAGAGCAGGATCCGGCAGCGGTACGGCCAGAGCACCCTCGCGAGCGAGGCGAGGAGCGCCTCCCGCCGCGGCGTCTTGCCGCCGAGAAAGACGAGGTCGACGTCCCGCGCGCTCTCCCCGCGGCCCCCCCAGCGGTCGAGAGAGGGGACGAAGCCCAGCCGGAGGCGGCGCGCCGGGATCCCCCGCCGCGCCAGCTCCCGGTGTCCGAGGGGATTGAGGTCGAGGGCGCCGCGGGCCGCGCGGCAGAGGCGGGCCGCGACCTCGAACCAGGCCGTCCCGGGCTGCTCGGTGTTCAGACAGAGACTGGCCGCGAGCGCCCGGTCGAGGGCCCGGCCCCGCAGTGTCGGGTGGAGCGGGAAGAACTCGTGCGGCGCCACCACCAGGTTGATGGCGCCGTTTCGCACCTCCGGCTCGCCGTCGAGGTGGAGCGCCGCCTCCCGGCCGGTCTCCGCGATCCCCTCCCGCACCTGCTCGGCCAGCTCGCGCATGTAGACGTTGCCGCGCGCGGCCACGAAGAGGTCGTACCGCCGGCTCACCCGTCCCCCTCCACCGCCAGCCGGTCGGCGATCCGCTCGGCGGCGCGACCGTCGCCGTAGGGGAGCTCGACCCGCGCCATCGCCCGGTAGGCCGCCTCGTCGGAGAGCAGCCGGGCCCCCTCGGCCACGATCCGCCCGCGTGCGCTCCCGACCAGCCGCGCCACCCCGAGCGCTACCCCCTCCGGGCGCTCGGTCACCTCGCGCAACACCAGCACCGGCTTGCCGAGCGCCGGAGCCTCCTCCTGCAGGCCGCCGCTGTCGGTGAGAACGAAGCGGCTGTCGCGCAGGGCCGCGACGAGCGCCGGATACTCGAGAGGCGGTACGAGCTCGACGTTCGGCACCCCTGCGAGCGCCGCCACGACGCGCGGGGCGACCTCCGGGTTGGGGTGAACGGGGAGCAGGAAGCGCGAGCCCGGGAAGCCCGTCGCGAGGTCGCGGACCCCCGCCAGGATCCCCTCGAGCGGAGCGCCGAAGCTCTCGCGCCGGTGGACCGTGACCAGCACGTCGGCGCGGGGCGGGCCGGCAGGGAGGCTCGACACCACGCGCAGGAGCGTGTCGATCCCGGTGTTGCCCGTCACCTCGACGCCGGCTCCGGAGATCCCCTCGGCGGCGAGCGCCGCGCAGGCTCCCTCCGTCGGCGCGAAGAGCAGGGTCGAGAGCCGGTCGACGAGCTGGCGGTTGGCCTCCTCCGGGAACGGGCGCGCGAGATCCTTCGTGCGCAGCCCCGCCTCCACATGCGCCACGGGGACGCCGCGGTGGAAGGCGGCGAGCGCCCCGGCCAGGGTGGTGGAGGTGTCGCCCTGGACCACCACCCAGTCGGGGGCGGCGGCCGCGATCTCACCGTCCAGGCCGATCAGCAGGCGGGAGAAGAGCTCGTTGAGCCCGGCTCCGGGGCGCATCAGGTCGAGCTCGCGATCGGGTGCGAGGGCGAGCGCCGGGGCCAGGCCGGCGAGCAGCTCCCGGTGCTGTCCGCTGCAGCAGACCGCGACCGCGAACCGTTCCGGACGGGCGCGCAGTGCCCAGACCACCGGGGCGAGCTTGATCGCCTCCGGGCGGGTGCCGTAGACGACGAGGACCTTTCGCCGCCCTCCTGTGGCCGGGTTTGCTCCGCTCACCAGAGTGTGCAGCGTAGCACCCCGGCGCCGTGGGTCGAACCCTCCCTGTCACCCATTCCACACCCTCCCGCCGCCCGCTTGCGCTACTCTCCGCCGCCTGGAGGCCGACCCGATGATCCGAGTCCCCCGGCGCCCCGCCCGGCGCCCGTTCGCTCCCGCTGTCGCCGCCCTCGCCGGGACGCTGCTCGCCCTCGCCGCGGCCGCGCCTGCCGCGGCGGCGCTCCAGGTCTCGCCGCTGATCACCGGGCTGAACGCCGGCGCGTACGCCGGCGATTCGCCGATCGCCTTCGTCGATCCCGACGACGGGAGCCGGCAGCGGCTGGTCGTGATGCACAACGGCCGGATCCTCTCCTGGGGAGCGGGCGGTCTCGCGATGACGCCGTTCCTCGATCTCTCCACCGCCACCGGCTCGGGCAAGGTGCTGGCCACCAGCGCCAGCTCCGAGCGCGGCCTGCTGGCGCTGGCGGTCGATCCCAACTACCCGAGCAACCGCTTCTTCTACGTCTACTACACGAGCACCAACTGGGACGGCGCGGGGCCGATCGCCGCCGGCGACATCGTCGTCGAGCGCTACCAGCGCGACGCCGCGAACCCGTTCGTCGCCGACCCCGCTTCGGCCACCGTGGTCCTCTACATCCCCCACTCCTCGGCCTCGAACCACAACGGCGGCTGGCTCGCCTTCGGCCCCGACGGACACCTCTGGATCTCGACCGGCGACGGCGGCGGCGGCTGCGACTCCACCGGCCCGGCGGCCGGCGCCGGCGACCCCACCTTCCCGGCCGGCAACGCCTGGCGCTACGACGGCTCCCACTACAACCCGGCGGTCACCCACCCGGGCCGCTACCTGCTCGGCAAGATGCTGCGCCTCGACGTCACCGGCGACGATTTCCCGGCCGATCCGCTCCGCACCTACCGGATCCCGGCCGACAACCCGTATGCCGGCGCCACCTTCGGCGCCGACGAGATCTGGGCCCGCGGTCTGCGCAACCCGTTCCGCTTCAGCTTCGACCGCGCCACCGGCGACCTCTGGATCGGCGACGTCGGGCAGGGGAAGTGGGAGGAGGTCAACCTGCGGCAGTTCGGCTCGCCGGGCGGCGACCACTACGGTTGGGTCTGCCGGGAGGGGCTGGTCGCCTCCTCGGTCTCCCCCTCGGGCTGCTCGCAGACGAACTGCCCTGCCAACAGCGCGGGGCTCGAGGATCCCGTCTACGTGGGCGACCACGCGAACGGCTGGTGCTCGGTGATCGGCGGCTACCGCTACCGCGGCTCGCGGGTGCCGGGGACGCTCGGCGACTACCTCTTCGCCGACTACTGCCACGGCGACCTCTGGGGCGGCACCTGGACCGGCGCCGCCTGGAGCTTCTCGCAGCGGATCGCCGGGGCGTTCGGCGTCTACTCGCTCGCCGAGGACCACCTGGGCGAGCTCTACCTCGTCAACGGATCGACCGGCACGGTCTCCTGCCTCCACGACGGCCCCGGCTGCTTCTGGAGCCTCTGGACGGGCCTGGGCGAGGACGGCTTCGAGAGCGGCGACCTCCTGCGCTGGCACGCCAGCGCTCCCTGACCGGGGCTACTCGCCGCCGAAGAGGGCGGGGAGGAGCAGCAGGTCGGCGACGACGGCGAGCGCCACCGCCGCCGCCGAGAGGAGGCCGAAGCGCGCCGTGGGCGCGAACTCGGAGAGCGCGCAGACGCCGAAGCCGAGACAGAGGATCAGGCCGGTGAGCAGGTAGGCGGGGGCACTCTGCTCCAGGCGGTGGAGGATCGCCACGCGCCCGCCGAGCGCCCTCGCCTCCTCGCGGTGGCGGGCGAGCGTGTGGAGGGAGTCGTCCACCACCAGGCCGAGCGCCACCGAGGCCACCATCACCGTGGCGAGGTCCAGCGGCACCCCCGCCCAGCCCATCCCGCCGAAGACGAACAGCACCGGCCAGAGGTTCGGCGCGAGGGCGCGCAGCGCGAGCGGCGCGCTCCCGAGCAGCCACCAGAAGATCGCGAAGAGCGCCGGGAGGGCGACCGCGAGCGAGCGCCCGAGCGTCGCGAGCAGGTGGCGGTGCATGTCGAGGAGCAGCGGGAAGCGGCCGGTCAGCGCCACTTCCGCCTCCGGGAAGGCACGCCGGGCGGCCGCTCCGGCGGCGGCCCGCAGCGGGGCCAGCTCCTCGTGGCCGACGGTGGGGACGAAGAGGGTGATCCGCGCCCGCCGTCCGTCCGGAGTGAGCCAGCCCGGAAGCGGGCCGGTGGCGCCGGGGTCCTCGCGCAGCAGCCCGCGGAGCTCGGCCGCCACCGCCTCCTCCGGCAGGAAGCCGGCGAGCGGCGAGCTCTCGGCGGCGGCCGCGAAGAGCTCCGCCGGAGAGAGCGCCGAGAGGACCAGGGGCTCGGCGGCGAGCCCGGAAGCGAGCGCACCGATCCGGCCGAGCGGCTCGGGCGCGCCCAGGTCGGTTTCCGCGGTGAGCACGATTTCCAAGGTCGAGAGGCCGAGGCCGCGCCGCTCGAGGTCCGCGATCTGCTGCCGCACCGGATGCTCCGGCGGCAGGTAGGCCAACGCGTTGCTCTCGCTGCGCAGCCGGGGGAGGCCGGCGGCGGCGGCGAGCGCCGTCAGCGCGAAGAGGGCCGCGATGGCGCCGCGGCGGCGCGCGGCCGCTTCCGCCAGGCGCCGCCCGAGCCACCCTGCCCAGCGCTCGACGCGCCGCTCCGGCAGGCTGCGCCGCGCGTGCGTGGCGGCGAGGGCGACCGGGAAGAGGGTGAACGAGGCGGCGAGGAGCAGCCCGCTCCCGGCCGCGCCCCAGAGCCCGAGCGCGCGCACCGGGCCGACCGGACTGCCCGCGAGCGCCGCGAAGCCGAGCGCGGTGGTGGCTGCGGTCCAGGCGAGCGCGCGCCCCTTTTCGGCGTAGGTGGCGAGGGTCGCGGCCGCTCCCTCCTCGCCCGCCGCTTCGCGCTCCCGGCAGCGCACGAGCAGATGGACCGCCGACGCGAGCGCGATCACGAAGAGGATCGGCGGCAGGATCGCGAGCACCAAGTTGAAGCGCACCCCGAGGTGGCCCATCGCGCCGAGCAGCGGGAGGAGCGCGGCTGCGACCAGCGCGAACGGCAGGAGGGTCCCCGCCGCGTCCCGGACAGAGAGGGCGAGCAGGAGGAGCGACACGAGCGCGAGGAGCGGCACGAAGCGCCGCGCGATCTCGGCGCCGTAGGCGTCGAGGGCGGCGTCGAGGCGCCGCGGCCCGAGCGCGGTGGCCGTCACCCCCGGGGGCGGCACGGCGAGCAGGCGGTCGAGCGCCGCCGCCAGCGCGACGCTCTCCCGGCGCGGCAGCGGATGGGTGGCGACCAGGAGCGTGGCGACCTCGCCGCGGGCGTCGACCCAGCCGAGAGCGCGGGCGAGGGGGTCGGCGAGGGCGGCGGCGCGCAGCGCCTCCGGGTCGGAGGGGGGCCACCCCGTGCCGGCGAAGCGGGACGCGAGGCCGCTGACTCCGTCCACGCCGGGCAGGACCGCGGCCCCCTCCTCGAGTGCGCCGAGCCAGGCGAGCCCCTCGGCGGTCCAGAGCCCGGGGCCGGAGAGCACGAGACGGGTCACCTCGTCGCCGCCGAAGGTGGCGGCGAACTCCCGGTAGCGAGCCTCCTCGGGGGTGCCGGCGAGGAAGAAGACCTCCGCCGAGTTCTCCTGCTCGAGCCGCAGGAGCCCCGGCAGGGCGGCGAGGCAGAGCGCCCCCCAGGCTGCGAGCACCGCCCCGCGGTGCGCGAGCGCCCAGCGGACGATCCGCGCCGGCCGGCCCGTCACACGCACCCCCGGAAGGTACCACCCACTTTGCGGAGACCCGCCCGCCCGCAAGGTGCCCGCAAGGTGCCAGCCGCTTTGCGGAATCCCGCGAAGGAGAGGTGCCAGCCGCTTCGCAGCAGGGGACCGAAGGTTCGACCGGAGGTGCCAGGCGCCTTGCTGGGGCGCCAGCTGGAGGTGCCAGCCGCTTTGCGGAATCCCGGTGTGGAGCTCCTGGCGCCGCTCACGGGAGTGCCAGCCTCCTGGCGAAGGCGAGGAGCGGGCCGAGACCGAGGGCGCCCACGGGCAGATCCCCCGTGAGCAGTCCGAGCAGGCGGGTGAAGAGCGCGGGGTCGGCGGCGAGCGCGGCCACCGCGCGACGGCGGACCGCCGGGTGGGCGGAGGCGAAGAGCGCCAGCCGCGTGATCGCCCGGGCTCGCCGGCCGTCGCGGCGGTGGGCGGCGCGGTAGCGCGCCGGATCCCCCGCCGCCAGCGCCGTGGCCAGGGCCCGCGCCTGGGCGAAGCCGAGCGCGAGCCCCTCGCCGGTCAGCGGGTCGAGGTAGCCCGCGGCGTCGCCCACCAGCAGCACCCGGCCGCGCGCCACCGCCCGGGCTCGCTGGCCGAACGGCCCCGCTCCGCGGTCGGGGCCCGCCACCGGAGCCTCCCGCAGCCGGGCGGCGAGCGCCGGCAGGCGGGGCAGCAGCCGCTCGAAGCCGCCCGCGAGGCGGCTCCCCCGCCACGCGCCATTCCAGAGGAGGGCCACGCCCACGAGCTCCGGTCCCACCGGGGTGACGTACCCCTCGCACCCCTCGCCCCAGTGGACCTCCACCCGGTCGCCCCAGGGGGGGATCCGCACATGGCGCCGCACTCCGAAGCGGCGGCGCGGCAGCGGCGGGCGGGCGAGGCCCGCCCAGACGCGGACCGCCGAGTGGAGGCCGTCGGCGCCCACCACCCACCGCGCGGCGAGCGGGCCCGCAGAGGTCGCGAGACCGTCGGCCGTGAGCCCCGCCGCCGCGACGCCGAAGCGCAGTTCGGCCCCCGCCGCGGCTGCCGCCTCGGCGAGCGCCGCGTGGAGGCGCGGGCGGCGCACGCCGAGACCGCGGCACCCGGCGGGAAACGCCCCGTCGGCCCGGCGCGCTCCGTCGAGCCAGGAGATGCCGGCGAGCGGCGCGCCGCCGAGTGCCGCCGGGTCGACGCCGAGCGCCGCCAGCGCCGCCAGCCCGTCCGGCATCAGCCCCTCGCCGCACGCCTTGTCGAGCGGCGGCCGGCGGCGCTCCACGACGGCGACCGAGAGCCCGGCGCGGCAGAGGGCCAGCGCCGCCGCCAGCCCCACCGGCCCGCCCCCGGCGATCGCGACGTCGAAGCTCACCCCTCCCCCTCGCCGCGCTGCGAGCCTCGCCGTCCGCGGGCGAAGGCGAGCTGCGAGCGCACCAGCGCCGCGGCGAGCCGGAGCGGGGTCACCGGCGCCGGGGGCCCGAGCTCCCCGGCCAGGTGGCGGCGGAGCGCCTCCTGCCGGCGCACCTTCCCGGAGGAGGTGCGCGGCAGGCTCCCGGGGGCGAGCACCACGACCTCGTCGAGCACCAGCCCGGCCGCCGCCAGCACCGCCGCCCGGCAGGCCCCGGGCAGGGCCGCCACTGCCTCCTCCGGGGCGCCCTCGCGGCGCTCCACGAAGAGCAGCACCTGCTCGGTCGCCGCCCCCTCGGGCAGATGGGAGACCGCCGCGACCCCGCCCGGGCGCAGGCCCGCGATCCCGGCGACCGCCTCCTCGACCTCGCCCGGGGCGTGGCTGCGGCCGCGCACCAGCAGCAGGTCCTTGGACCGCCCGGCCAGGAAGAGCTCGCCGCGGTGGACGAAGCCGAGGTCGCCGGTGTCGAGCCAGCCCTCCCGGAGCACCGCCGCCGTCGCCTCCGGACGGCCGAAGTAGCCCGCCATCAGCGAGGGCCCGCGCACCCAGACGCGGCCGCGCCGGCCCTCTCCGACCTCGCGCCCGCGCTCGTCCCGGAGCGCCAGCTCGAACCCGGCGAGCGGGCGGCCCACCGCGGCGAGCTCGATCCCGCCGGGGGCCTCGATCGCCTCTCCCCGCTCGGCGAGCGCGGCGCGGTCGAACGCCGCGCTCCGCCAGGGGCGGTCGAGGGCGCCGAAGGTTACCGCCAGCGCCGCCTCCGAGAGGCCGTAGACCGGGGTGAGCGCCTCCGGCCGCAGGCCGAACGGAGCGAAGCGGGCCGCGAACCGGCGCAGCGTCTCCGGCACCACCGTCTCGGCGCCGCAAAGCGCGTGGCACCATCCGGAGAGGTCGACCCCGGCGAGCTCCTCGTCGCGGATCCGCTCGGTGCAGTAGGCGTAGGCGAAGTTCGGCGCCGGCGAGATCGTCGCCCGGGCGCGCGAGATCGCCCGCAGCCAGAGGGCCGGCCGGGCGAGGAAGCGCTCGGGCGGGATCAGGGTGAGGTCGGCCCCCCGCTCCAGCGCCGGGAGCACGCAGCCGATCAGCCCCATGTCGTGGTAGAGCGGGAGCCAGGAGCACCCGGCATGGGTGAGGTCCGGCCCGTCCGGCCAGAGGGCGTTGAGCGCCCGCGCCTGGGCCGTCGCGGCGCGCTGGGTGAGCGCCACCGGCTTCGGCTCCGCGGTGGTGCCCGAGGAGAACTGGATGAGGGCGAGCTCTCCGGGGTCACCGGGGTGATCCGGGGGCGGACCGCCGGGGTCCGGCAGCTCGGCGAGGGTGCGACAGGCGAGCGGCGGGCGGGCGCGCGCCACGCTCTCGCCGAGCAGCCGGCGCACTCCGGCGTCGGCGAGCACCGCCCGCGCGCCCACCGCGGCGAGCGCGGCGGCGGTCCGCTCGTGGTACTCGGCCAGCCGCCCGAGCCGCACCGGCGGGTAGAGCGGCACCGGCACCCCCCCGGCCAGGAGCACGCCGAAGAGGGCGGCGAAGAATCCGGCGCAGGTCGGGTAGACCAACGCCACCCGGTCACCGGGAGAGATTCCCAGATCGCGGAGCCCGGAGGCCACCCGAGCCGCCATTCGCTCCAACTCGGCCCACGAGAGCAACTCTTCTCGCTCGTCCCGGTCCACCAGACGGATCCCGTGCCCGGAACCTCCGGCGGCCCGCCGGAGCCAACCCTGGAGCGTCTCGCCGTCCATGGCCCCGCCTATCGCCCCTCGGCCGCGAGCTTCGCGGCGACCACGCGCACGAGGTCGCCGACGGTCGCGATCTCGGCCTCGTCCTCGGGCTCCAGCCGGACCCGGAAGCGGTTCTCGACCTCGGCGGCGAGGGTGAGCAGGCGCAGCGAGTCGAGGTCGAGGTCCTCGACCAGGCGCGCTTCCGGTGCGAGGGGGCGCTCCAGCCCGAGCTGCTCGCGCGCCACCGCCGCGATGGCGGCGAGGACCTCCGCCTCGGTCACGGCCGGACGCCCCCGGAGGAGGCGAGCGCCTGCTCCTCGGTGCGGATCCGCGCTCGCAGCACGGCGGCGTTGGCGATGGAGAAGAGGAGCGCGGAGAGCCAGGCGCCGTGGACGAGCGGCAGCGCCGCGAGCTCCATCGTGACCGCGAGGTAGTTCGGGTGGCGCAGGCGGCGGAAGGGGCCGCCCGTGACCGGCGGCCAGCCGGGGAGGACCACCACGCGCGGGCTCCAGCGCCGCCCGAGCGTGCCGATCACCCAGTAGCGCAGGGCCATCGCCGCCGCGGCCACGGCGAGCGCCGGCAGGCCCAGGGCCGGCCGGAACGGGCGGTCGAGGAGCGCCATCTCGAGCGGCGGCAGGACCAGGAAGAGGGCGTGCATCGCCACCATCGCCGGCCAGACCACCGGCTCGGGTACCAGCTTCCCCCCGCGCGCCCGCGCCCAGGCGAGGTTCCGGCGGGCGACGACGAGCTCGGCGAGCCGCTCGACGGCGAGGAGCGCGAAGAGGGCCGCGAACGCCCAGCGGCTCTCGATGGCGAGCGGGACCATCCCCTCACCACTCCAGGAGCACGAGCTCGGAGCAGAAACCGGGGCCGAGCGCGAGCAGCACCCCCAAGCTCCCGGCCAGGGGGCGGCGCTCCGCCATGGTGTCGCCGAGCACGAGCAGCACCGAGGCGGAGGAGAGGTTGCCGACCTCGCCGAGGCTCCGCCAGGTGAGAGCGAGCGCCTCCCGCGGGATCTCCAGCGCCGCTTCGAGCGCCTCGAGCACCTTGGGCCCGCCCGGGTGGGCGACCCAGGAGGCGATCCGCCCGCGGTCGAGGCCGAGGTCGCCGAGAAAGGCGTCGACGTCCTCGCGGAGGTGCTCGCGGACGACCTTCGGCACGTCGGCCGAGAGCACGACACGGAACCCCCGCTCGGAGACCTCCCAGCCCATCACCTCCTCGGTGTCGGGGTAGAAGACCGAGCGGCTGGCGACGATCCGCGGCCCCGGCGCCCGCGCCGCGGCCGGATGCCGCTCGCCGAGCAGCACCACCGCCGCCGCCCCGTCGCCGAAGAGGCCGGAGGCGATCAGGTTGGGGATCGAGAGGTCCTCGCGCTGCAGGGTGAGCGAGCAGAGCTCGACCGAGAGGAGCAGCGCCGCCTCCTCCGGCCAGGCGCGCAGCAGGTCGGCGGCGCGGGCCAGTCCCGCCGCGCCGGCGACACAGCCGAGGCCGAAGAGGGGCAGCCGGCGCAGGTCGCTGCGAAGTGCCAGGCGATTTGCGAGCCGCGCGTCGAGGGAGGGGGTGGCCACGCCGGTGACGGTGGTGAAGAGGAGAGAGCCGATCTCCGCGGGGGCGAGCCCGGCGCGGTCGAGCGCATCGCGGACCGCCCGCTCGCCGACCTCGAGGCCGACCTCGATCCAGGCGTCGTTGGCCGCGCCGAAGCCCGCGAGCGAGGGATACGCCGCGAGCGGCAGCGCCAGGTGCCGCCCCCCGACGAGCGCGTTGCGGTGCAGCTGCTCGAGGCGGTCGAGGTTGAAGTAGCGCGCCCCCCAGTAGGTCCGGAGCGCCGCGAGCAGGGATTCCTGGTCGTAGTAGTGGCGGGGGAAGCCGCGGCCGACGGCGGCGATCCGCACGGCGCCGCCCCTAGCGCGGCTCGCGCGGCAGCATGCGGGCGGCGAGTGCCGAGGCAGCGAGCGCGAGGAGCGGATAGAGCACGAGGGCGATCCGCGCCTGCTGCCCCCACGGCTCGCGCGGGAGGTGGGCGAGCGCCACCACCGAGAGCAGGGTGAGCGGCCCGCGGAAGACCCAGGCGAGGAGCCCCGCCGCCAGCCCCTCGAAGAACCAGCTGCCGCCGCGGCCGCGGAACAGCAGCACCAGCACGAGGAGCGCCAGCGCGTCGAGCGCCCAGGCCCCGACCTGGAGCGCCCCGGGCAGGCGTCCCGCGGCCACCCCGGCCCACGCCAGCGGGGCGGCGCTCGGTGCGAGGCCCAGCGCCCCCACCGCGAACGGTGCGAGGCCCAGCCCGAGGAGCAGGACCAGGAAGGCGAGCAGCAGGAAGCGGAGCATCCGGCGCATCATACCCGCGGCCCGGCTGCTAGACTTCCCGCCGTTCGTCCATGACCCCCACCTGGCTGCCGGCGCTCGCCTTCGCTCTCGGGGCGATCCTCGCCTTCGAGGTCCCGATGCTGCTGTTCGGGCGCGGGCTGCGCGTGCGCTGGCTGCGCGCCTCGTTCCACCTCTGGGTGCTCGTGACCGGCAGCCTCGTCTTCCTGCTCGAGGCCGGGCTCCTCCTCGACTGGCCCCGGCTCTGGCAGGGGCTCGGGGTCGCCTCGCTCACCCTCGGCGCGCTGGTCGGCTACCACCTCCTGGTGCGCTTCCTCCTGCGCCGCCCGGCTGCCCCCGGCGCGCCGCCCCCGGCGCCCAAGCTGGTGCGCGACGTCGTCGGCTGGGGGATCGTCCTCGGGGCGTTCATGGCCGGGCTCGCGCTCTTCGGGGTGACCAAGCTCACGGCGCTCGTCGTCTCCTCGACGGTGATCTCGGCGGTGCTCGGCCTGGCGTTGCAGGACGTGCTCAAGAACCTGATCGCGGCCATGGCGCTGCAGAGCGAGCGCGCCTTCGCGAGCGGCGACTGGCTGCTCGTCGACGGCCGCCCGGCGCGCGTGGTCGACATGTCCTGGCGCATCACCCACCTGCGCGACAGCGAGGGGCACGACCTCTTCGAGCCCAACGCTGCGCTCGTCACGCAGCGGCTCGTGAACCTCGGCGCCGGCGACCGCCCGGTCGGCTGGAGCGTGCGCGTCGACCTCCCCTACGCGGTGCCGCCGCAGCGCGCCAAGGCCGCTCTGCTCGCCGCCGCCCGCGGCGCGCCGGGGGTGGTCGAGGAGCCCGCCCCGCGCGCCTTCCTCGAGTCGTACGGCGACTTCTCGATCCACTACCGGCTGCGCGTCTGGACGCGGGAGGTCCACCACCTGCTCCGCTTCGCCGACGGCGTCGGCAGCCGCGTCTGGTACGCGCTGCAGCGCGAAGGGCTCGCGATCCCCTTCCCCCAGCGCACCGTCGAGCTCCACGACATGGGGCGCGAGCAGCCGCGGCGCGACGAGGAGGAGCGCGTCCGGCGCCTCGCGCGGCTGGCCGGGGTGGAGCTCTTCGCCGCCCTCGCCCCCGAGCACCGCGAGCGGCTCGCCGCCGCCGCCCGGCGCCTCCACTACGACGACGGCGAGCGGCTGGTCGAGGAGGGGGAGCCCGGCGACTCGCTGGTGGTGATCGACCGCGGCCGGGTCCGCATCTCGAAGCGCGCCGTCGACCCGGGCTCGGGCTCCGGCGTGCTCCTCGCCACGCTGGGCGAGGGGGAGTTCTTCGGCGAGATGTCGCTGCTCACCGGCGAGCCGCGCAGCGCCACCGTCGTGAGTCTCGGCGGCTGCGAGGTGCTCCTGCTCGACCGGGAGGCGGTGGCGCCGCTCCTCGCCGCCGACCCGGCGGTGGCCGAGACCCTCTCGCGCGTCCTCGCCGAGCGCGCCGCCGCCACCGCCGTCCGGCTGGAGAGCCGCCGGGAGCGCGCCGCCGAGGCGCTCCCCGAGGGGACCGACAGCGGCTCGCTGCTGCGCCGGATCCGCTCGCTCTTCGGCCTCGACCGGCGCTGAGGCCCCCTCAGGGGGTAGCCGCGCTCCAGCGCGCGGTCGAGCCGGTCTCGGCGCCGTCCACGAAGAGCCAGGTGGGGGAGGGGCCGCGGCGGATCCCGATGTCGTCCACCCACCAGCCGTCCCGCACTTCCGAGCCGTCCGTGGTGAGCCGGAAGCGGACCCGCGCCTGGGCGCTGCCGGCGAGCTCGGGAACCGCGAGCTCCACCTGCTGCCACGCGCCTTGAGCGCCGCTGTACTGCGCCTTCTGCACCCAGGTCCCGCCGCCGTTGGCGGAGACCTCGACGCGGCCGTAGTCCCAGCCCGACTCGAGATCGAAGCGGTGCCAGAAGGAGAGCACCGGCGCCGCCGCCGTGGAGAGGTCGAGCAGCGGCGAGGTCAGGGAGGTGTTCCGGTTGTTGCCGTAGTTGCCGGCCGGCGAGTCGGTCCAGGAGTGGGTCGGGCTGTGCGCCTGCTCGGTGGTCAGCGCCCACGGGAACGGAGCCTGGGTCGTCCAGCCCGCGGCGCCGGACTCCCCGTCGGTGTAGACCGGGAAGGGGGCGAGCGTGAACTCCACCCGCGCCGTGGCGAGCTCGGCCGCGACCACGCCGGAGACCGTCGCCGGCCCGTAGCCGTCGTGGGTGGCCGCCACGTCGTACGTCCCGGCGGGCAGGAGGATCTCGTAGGCCCCGCTGGCGGCGTCGGCGAGATCGGCGTAGGGCCCCGCCGCCACGCGCGCCGCGAGCGGCATCCCGCTCGTGCCGTCGATCACGCTGCCGGCGATGCGCGGCGCCGTGGCCGGGTCGAGCAGGTCGAGGAACGCCGCCGTCACCGGCCCCCAGTGGCCGCCCGCGTCCTGGCCGCGCAGGTAGAGCGCGTGGCGCCCGAGCGCGAGGCTGCCGGTCGGGAGCTCGACCGTGACCTCCTCGCTCGTCTCGTCGAAGAGGCCGTCGGCGGGGTCGAGTGGAATCGCGGTCGCCCCGGGCGACCAGGGCGGCGTGTCGACGTAGAGCTCGGCGGCGGCGATCGTCTGTCCCTCGGCCGGGCCGCTGGCGCCGTAGCGGGTGTCGTCGGCGGTGCCGCCGACCGGGACGAGCGCCCCCTGCGCCGCCGCGCCGGCCCAGGCGGGGTCGAGCAGGAGGTCCGGCCCCGCCGGCAGCCGGTAGGGGGCGCGCGCCACCCGCGCCGCGTAGCGCAGCATCGCGAGGCCGGCGGGGAGCACGTTCGCCTCGAAGCTGGCGCAGCTCTCGAAGAACGACGTCCCCAGCTCCCAGGTGTAGCCGGGGATCCCGAGCTCGCCGTAGGAATAGTCCTTGGTCGAGCCGTCGACGACGTAGAGGCTGCCGAGTTGTGCCGGGTAGCCAGACAGGTAGCCCCACTTCCGGCCGAGGCGCAGCAGCTCCGGTCCGTTCGGCGGCGGATTCGTGCCCGGGTCGAGGAAGCCCCAGACCGAGAGAATCGCCGGCGAGAAGCTGTGCAGGTCGACGTAGACCCCTTCGGCGTCGGGGTCGGCCGGCTCGGTGAGCGGCTCCGGGCGCCAGTCCTGGAAGATCGCCTGCATGTACGCCTGGATCGCCTGCGTCTCGGGCTCGGAGGCTGGAGCGGTGCCGCGGTAGGTGTCAACGCATGGATTGGTACTCGACCCGCCGCAGCAGCCCCACTCGAAGTCGAAGTTCCGGTTCAGGTCGATTCCGTAGTTACCGCTCGCGCAGAGCGTGCTGTTGACGTTCTTGCGCCAGTCCTCGCCGGTCTCGGCGCGCTTGCGCCCGTCGGGGTTGGCGTGGAGCACGAAGTGGAGCGCGTGGTGGTCGAGCATCCAGGTGGCCTCGGCGTCGCTGCCGTGGGCACCCACGATCCACTCGGCGAAGCGGGTGAGGAGCTCGGCGGTCGTGTACTCGCGGGCGTGGATCGCGGCGGTGACGAGGAGCGGCGGCTTCGGGCCAGGCACCGACTCGTTGGTGAGCACGAGGGCGTGGAGGTCGTAGCCGGCGGCGGGCGTCTGCACCTTCTGCCAGGAGTCGCCGATGTCGATCCAGGTGGCGAGGTCGGGGCGGGCGGCGGCGAGCGCCGCCGCCGCGGCGTAGGTCTCCTCCACCGTGCGGTAGCAGGGAAAGCCGGGTATGGTCTCGCCGTTCTCGGGCGCGTCGTCGCCGAGGTGGAGCCAGGCGGTGCGCTCCTCGTCGAGCTCGATCCGCCAGCCGGCGGCCGCGAGCTCGCGCCAGAGGGCTTCGTCCACCTCGACGAGCGCGAACCCCTTCTCCGCGTACCAGCCGAGGTGGCCGACCCGCGCCGCGAGCGGCGGCACCTGCTCGTCGAGGAGCGGGAAGGCGCGCACCATGAAGCGCTCGCCCTCCTCGGCGGCCGGCGCGGCGGGCGCGGCGACCGGGGCGAGGGCGGCGAGAAGCGGCAGGCAGAGGACGGCGAGGGCGGGGCGGAGGCGACGGACGGCCGTCCTGGGGAGCATGGAGGGGGACGCTAGCACCGCCCGGCGGCGGCGGCGAGGGGGGCTCAGCCGGCGGCCGGGGTGGCCGGAGCGGCTGCTCCGGCCGCCCGGGCGGCCAGCCAGCCCGGGAGCTCGGCGACGCCGCCCAGGATCGCGAGCGGGCCGCTTCCCGCCAGCCGCTCCCGGGCGTGCGAGCCGGAGAGCACGCCGACCGCCGGCGCCCCGGCGGCGCGGGCCATGTCGAGGTCGAAGGTCGTGTCGCCGACCATCAGCGCCGCGGCCGGGGGGACGGCCAGCTCCGCGCAGAGCGAGAGGAGCATCTCCGGGTGCGGCTTGGGCGGCGCCTCGTCCACGGTGCGGGTGGCGCGGAAGAGTGGGCCGATGCCGGTCGCCGCGAGCTCCCGGTCGAGCCCCCGCCGGCTCTTGGCGGTCGCCACCGCCAGCAGGTGGCCGGCGGCGCCCACCGCCTCCACCGCGGTGCGCGCGCCCGGGAAGAGCGCCACCCGCTCGCGGTAGGTGCCGAGCCAGAGCTCGCGGTACGCCTCGGTCAGCTCGGCGAGGAAGCCGTCCCCCGAACCGGGGAAGAACTGCTCCATCGAGTCGCGCAGCCCCATGCCGATCGCCCCGCGGATCTCCTCGACGGAGGGGAGCGGATAGCGGTCGATCCGGGAGAGCGCCGCGAGCGTGCACTCGACGATCGCCGGGATCGAGTCGACGAGCGTCCCGTCCCAGTCGAAGACGACGAGGCGGAAGGGACCCGCGCCAGCCGACGCCGGGACATTCCCCGGGCTCACTTCTCGGCCTCCTCGAGGACCGTTTCGGCGACGCCGCCCGCCGGCGTTCGCGTGAGCATCCGCGCCTCGACCCGGGCCCCCGCCGCGACCTCGACCCCGGGGCCGAGGATCGCGTCGCGGACCTCCGCCCCCTCGCCGACCCGGGCGCCGGCGAGGAGGAGGGAGCCGGTGACGCGCGCCCCGGCGGCGACCCCGGCGCCCGCCTCGAGGACGCTCGCGCGCACCCGGGCGCCTCGCGCCACCGCCGCGCCCGGAGCGAGGCGGACCCCGCTCGCCGGCAGGCCCCGAAGCCCCCACTCCAGAGCCCCGGCGAGGTAGCGGGCCGGGGTGCCGAGGTCGTGCCAGGGGCGGCGGGTGGCGAGGCTCTGGATCTCGGCCCCCTCGGCGAGCAGCGGCTCGTAGAGGTCGGCGATCGTGTCGGCGAAGTGCTCCGGCACCCGGGCCAGGAGCTCCGGGCGCCAGACCTGGGCGCCGGCGAAGACGCGGCGGCGGCGGGCGATCGCAGCCGCGAGCGAAGCGGAGCGGAAACCGAGCACCCGGCCGTCCTCGGCGAGCGCCACGCCGCCGCCGAAGGCGCGCGGGTCGGCGCGCTCGGCGACGAGGAGCGTGGCGGCGGCGCCGGTTCTGCGGTGCCGTTCGAGAAGGGCGCGCAGCGGCCAGCGGCAGAGGCTGTCGCCGTTGACGACCAGAATCTCGTCCGCAGCACCCAGGAAGTCGCGCAGCGGCGCGGCCGCCCCCAGCGTGCCCAGGATCTCGGGCTCGCGCGAGTAGTGCAGGGGGACCCGGCGGTGGCGCTCGCCGAGCGCCGCCGGGATCGCCTCGCCGCGGTGGTGGAGGTTGACCGCGATCGCCTCGCAGCCGGCCTCGACGAGCGCGTCGAGCGTCCAGGCGACGAGCGGGCGGCCGGCGACCGGGAGCAGCGGCTTCGGGGTCTCCTCGGTGAGAGGACGCAGCCGCCGGCCGAAGCCGGCGGCCAGCACCAGGGCGCGCCGCCCTCGGCGGCTCACGGGAAGAGCATGTCGCGCGGCGCCTCGGGGTGCCGCTCGAGGTGGTCCTCGTAGAGCCGCAGGTAGGTGCGCAGATCGGCGGTCGCGGGGTCGAAGCCGCAGCGCCGCGCGATCACCAGCGCGTTCGCCCCCTCGAACTCGACGAAGTCGCCGATCGGCGTGTGGTCGAGCGCGATCGCCTCGCTCCCGAGCCGCCACTCCTCCCGGTACTTCTGGTAGCGGCGCACCACGCGGTAGCCGAGGCTCTCGAAGAGGGCCCGCGCCTGCTCGGCCGAGTCGACCCGCATCTCGTGCTCGCGGCGCACCTTGAGCGTCCCCTCGAAGCGCGCCGGCCCCTTGAAGGTCACCAGCGCCCCTCGCCCGTCCTCGCGCAGGCGCAGCACGCAGCCCGCCGCCTGCAGCTCGCCGTGGCGATCGAAGATCCAGTTCTCCTCGAGCGACGACGGCGCCAGCCGCTCGGCCTCGAGCTCGAGCAGCCGCGCGCGCAGCTTCTCCAGGTCGACCCCGGCGAACTTGAGCTCGCGCTCGACCGGCTCCTTCCCTTCGCTGTCGGCCATGCTCCCTCAGCCGCCCATCCGGTCGAGCAGCCGGACGACGGTCCTGATCCCGTTGTAGTAGTGGCTGATGTTGAACTTCTCGTTGGGCGAGTGGAGCCGGTCGTCCTCGAGGCCGAAGCCGAGGAGCAGCACCGGCACCTGGAGCACCTGGGCGAAGGTGCCGACGATCGGGATCGCCCCGCCGGTGCGGACCCGCACCCCGCGCACCCCCCAGACGTCCTCGAGGGCCGAGAGCGCCGCCTCGGCCTCGGGGCCGGTGGCGTCGACGGTCACCGCGTCGGCGCCGTGGAGGTAGTCGACCTCGACCCGCACGCCCGCCGGGGTCACCTTCTCGACGTGGGCGCGCAGCAGCTCGGCGATCTTCGCCGGGGTCTGGTCGGCGACCAGGCGGAAGGAGACCTTGCAGCCGGCCCAGGCCGGGAGCACCGTCTTCGCCCCCTTGCCCATGTAGCCGCCGAAGATCCCGTTCAGGTCGCAGGTCGGCCGCGCCCAGGTGCGCTCGAGGTAGGTGTACCCCACCACGCCGCTGCGCACGGCGCCCTCGAGGTCGCGCCGCTGCTCCACCTCGTCGAAGCCGAGCGCGGCGAACTCCTTGCGCTCCCAGTCGGCGAGCGGGCGCACGTCGTCGTAGAAGCCCTCGATCCGCACGCGGCCGGTCGCCTCGTCGCGCAGGCTGGCGACGATGCCGCAGAGCGCGTTGAGCGGGTTGGTGACGCCGCCGCCGTAGACCCCGGAGTGGAGGTCGCGGTTCGGGCCGTAGACGCGGATCTCGAAGTAGGCGAGGCCCTTGAGGCCGTAGGTCAGGGCCGGCACGCCGGGCTGGTACATCGAGGTGTCGGAGACCACCACCGAGGTGCAGCCGAGCTTGCGGCCGGCGTCGGCGCGCACGAACTTCTCGATCGCCTCGCCCCCGGACTCCTCCTCGCCCTCGACCAGGAACTTGACGTTCACCGGCAGCCGCCCGCGCTCGGCGAGCATCGCCGCCACCGCCTTGACGTGGGTGTACGACTGCCCCTTGTCGTCGGTGGTGCCGCGGGCGACCAGGCAGTCCCCTTCCTCGGTCGGCTCGAACGGCGGGTTGCGCCACTCCTCGAGCGGATCGGCCGGCTGCACGTCGTAGTGGCCGTAGAAGAGCACCGTCGGCTTGCCCGGGGCGCCCAGCCACTCCGCGTAGACGAGCGGGTGCCCTTCGGTCTCGATCGTCTCGACGGTGAGCCCCGCGGCGCGCAGCTTGTCGGCGAGGAAACCGGCGCAGCGCAGCACCTCTCCCTTGTAGTCCGGGTCGGTCGAGATCGACGGGATCCGGATGTACTCCTTGAGCTCCTCGAGATACTGGGCCTGCTCGCGCTCGACGCGGGCGAGGACGTCGCGGCTGTCGGACATGGCGGATGGTCCTTCCTGTTGGGTTCCTGGGCGGCCCGGAGGCGGGCCGAGACCGGGTCAGTCTAGCAAAGCGGCGGGGCGGTCCCGCCGCCGGCCGCCGGCCCGGCCGGCGCGGCCCGCGCGAGCCGTCGCAGCCCGACCGCGTTGACCACGAAGTGCGCGGCGACCGCCGGCGCGAGCGCCCCACGCGCCGCCGTGAGGGCGCCGAAGGCGAGCCCCGCGGAAAGCGCGAAGAGGCCCCAGAGCGCGAGGTCGCGCTTCGGTCCCGCGTGGAGGAGGGCGAACAGGAGGGCTGCCGGCCAGAGGCCGAAGGCGCCCTGCACGGCGCCGCGGAAGAAGACCTCCTCTGCCAAGGCCGAGAGGAGCGCGAGCGCCAGCGCCTCCTGGCGCGTCGTGCCGGCGAGCGCCGCGGCGAGCCGCCGCTCGAGCCGGCGGGCGAGCGCGAGCCATCGCCGCGCCGCGGCCCAGAGCGCGAGGAGCCCCCCGCCGACGGCGCCGCCGAGCACGAGGTC
>JAHDVN010000337.1 GCA_023384635.1 Thermoanaerobaculia bacterium | reverse complement strand
GGCGCCCGAGCTCGACTGGGACGACTTCAAGGGGGTCGACCTGCGAGGCAAGACGATGGTGGTGCTCGTCGGCGACCCGCCGGTCCCGGATCCGGCCGACCCGACGCGCCTCGACCCGGCCACCTTCGGCGGCGAGGCGATGACCTACTACGGGCGCTGGACCTACAAGTACGACGCCGGCGCCGAGCGCGGCGCCGCCGGGGTGCTGATCGTCCACGAGACGCGCGAGGCCGGCTACGACTTCTCGATCGTGCAGGGGAAGCTCGGCGAGCAGCTCGACCTGCAGACGCCGGACGGCAACGCGGGACGCCCCGCGGTCGAGGGCTGGCTCACCCGCGAGCGCGCCGCGGGGCTCTTCGCGCTCGCCGGGCACGACTTCGAAGCGCTCAAGCGGAGCGCCGCGCGCCGCGACTTCCGGCCGGTGCCGCTCGGCGTCACCGCCTCGCTCGCGATCTCGAACCGGCTGCGCCCCTTCGTCTCGCGCAACGTCGCAGGCCGCCTCCCCGGCTCCGACCCGGCGCGGCGCGACGAGCACGTGGTCGTGACCGCGCACTGGGACCACTTCGGGATCGGACCCGCGATCGACGGTGAGACGGTTCGCCACGGCGCGCTCGACAACGCCTCCGGGGTCGCCTCGCTGCTCGAGCTGGCGCGCGCCTTCGCCGCCGCCGGGCGGCGCCCGGCGCGCTCGCTCCTCTTCCTCGCGGTGACCGCCGAGGAGCAGGGCCTCCTCGGCTCGGAGCTCTACGTGCGCGCGCCGCTGGTGCCGCTCGCCAAGACCGCGGCCGTGCTCAACTTCGAGATGATGAACGTGTACGGCCGCGCCGAGGACCTCGTCCTCTACGGGCTCGGCAGCTCGGAGCTCGACGACTACGTGGCCGCGGCCGCCACGCGCCAGGGCCGCGTCGTGGTCGGCGACCCGGCCGCCGAGCAGGGCTGGTTCTACCGCTCCGACCATTTTCCGTTCGCGCGGCGCGGCGTGCCGGCGATCTGGGCGACCGGTGGCGAGCGGCTCGCCGGCAAGCCGCCCGGCCACGCGCGGCGGCTGCGCGAGGAGTTCATCGCCACGCGCTACCACAAGCCGCGCGACGTGGTGACCGCCGACTGGGAGCTCGCCGGCGTGGCCGACGACCTCGGGATCTACTTCGACGTCGCCGCCGCGGTAGCCGACGCGCCCCGCATGCCCGAGTGGCGGCCCGGAGCGGAGTTCCGCGCCGCGCGCGAGGCCATGCTCGGCCGCGCGCCGGACTGAGCCGGCAGCGGGCCGCCTACTACTACCCCGGTGAGGGCCGGGGCGCCTTCGACGCCGCGCCGGGCTCCAGTCCGCGGAGCCAATGAGAGCCCAGCCTCTCTGCTGCAGCGACAAGAGACCACATCGACGCAGTCGGCTCGGAACAGCTTGCCCAGCTGGGCACCGAATTGCCGTTGCTCGCCCCGCGTGAGAGGAGCAAGCTGGTGAAGCCCACCCGCCGTTCGAGGCTGCGACTTTGCCGTGTCGCCCTCTCGACAGTCGATGCTCGCGGGCGTACTCTCCCGGCCAGGGAAGGAGGCCTCTGGCAATGGACAGGACCATCTCCAAGCACCGGTGGCTCCGTCATCGCATCGCTGGTGCCGCTGTTCTCCTCGGCCTGTCCGGCGTCGCCTGCGGAAACGCTGAGCCCGTCTCGCGCAGCTTCTCCTACCGACACTCGGCCGACGAGGAAGTCCTTACTGCGACCTACCTGGGCGGGCCACTCGTTCGGGTAACCTCCCACCATCTCTTCGGCGACGGGACCCTGCGGATCGTCATTTCCACGCCACCACCCGAATCTCGCGCTTATGAGAGCTACACCCTCCAGATTGCCGAAGGCCGGATCGACCATCTCTTGGGCCTTGCTGTTCACTCTGGACTGCTCGATGTCGACCTGCAGTCCGTGCTTTCTGGTCTTGCTCTCCAGGGGCGGAGGGCACCCCGCCCGGACGATGACTCGACCTTCGTCCTGACGGTTCGCCTCTGGTCCTACACCGGGCCGAGCAACCCGGTCGGAGGTGAAGTGGAGCGCCGAACGAGTCTCTATGAAACGCGGTCGATGGCTCGCGCCTTTCCAGATATTCCAGAGATTGCCGGGATCCACGCGATTGCGATGGAGCTTGCTGAACTGCGACGAGAGGCGATGGCGAAGGGCCCAAGCGAGGAGCCATGAACCGCAGCCAACAACCCGCCCGGGTCGCCTACTTCTTGGTTCTGGGCGCTCTATGCACGGGTCAGGCCCATGCCGGGGCGTACTCGAGGGTCGCAATTTGCAGCCAGGAGGCCGGCTGCTTTCATGGGGTTCCCAAGTCCGCCCCCGGCAACAACGTGAACCCATTCGGAATCACGCACCCTCTGGTATTCGATCGCGGCGGAGGCGACCAGACGCTTCGGGTTTGCGTCGACCCGGCATCCGGACTGCTTCTGGGGCCAGCGAGACGTGCGGCCGAGATGTGGAACGGCCTCCAGGCTACGACCGAGAACTGCATGCCGAGAGACAGACTCGATACAAGTCTCGCCAGGGAGGGTTGCGCGACGTGGGAGGAAACACCGCCTCCCGAGCGAGCTTTCTTCGCCGAGTCCATCCTCCTGCACGAACTCGGGCATTGCGCTTTAGGCCTTGATCACCCCGACCGCCCGGTCGATATCGCCGACGACGGCTTTTTCGAGACAACGAGCTTCTCGCGGTCTTGGGGTGAAGCGCTCATCGTAGGGAGCATCGTGCCGGGAGCCGACGGCATCCGAGGTTCTTACGACGACAGCCACCTGGCCCCTTTCGGTCAAATCGCCGAGAACGTCTCCTGGTTCCGGAAATTCGACAACAACCCCTTTATCGTCGACGGCACGACCATCGACTCGGCCACGTTCGCCCGGTCGATCACGCAGTCACTTCCAGCCGGTCATAGCTGGGCGGCAAACGGCAATCGCGTGGTCGGCGAGTCCTTGGGCTTCGCGGAGACGCAATCGGTTATGTACAGCCGCATCACCGACCACATGCGCTACCGCGGCCTATCTGCCGATGACGTGAACATGCTGAAGATGGCACAATCTGGAGAGGACCGACTCGCCGGACCGCCGACGACTACACGGTGACCCTCCAGATTCTGGACTCGTGTGACGGAACCGAACATGTCGTTGTCGGATTTGTCGCGCTCGGTGCCGGGGTCGCTGGAATATGCGAGAACGCGGATATCGACTACGCGTTCACCCCCCCCAACGTGCTGACGGCGATTCACTTCAAGATCGTCCCATTCTCTGCTGGAAGTCCACTCCTGGTCTCGCTGAACAGCGACCTGAACTGGGAACTCGGCCCTGCCACCGCCATCGCCACTGACAGCATGGAAGGCGGCGACACGAGCGGGTGGAGTGCGGCGTATCCCTAGGACCGAGAGACTGGGACAGTCGGGTCTGACCCTGCCGTCCGCCGGTTCGACCGCTGTCTCAAGTGCGCCCCGAAGAACGGGATTTCCTGGCTCTAGTCAAGCCGTAGGCTCGCCGTGTAGACACCGATCGCCGCGCCGGATTTCGAGCAAGGCGGGACGTTGCGCTCGCCGGCGGGCGAGCAGTTCGCGTTGCGTCAGCGCGGGACACCTCAAGAACTGCACCGGGGGAACGAGCAATCCGGGGCGGGCTAGGTCGGCGATTCGCACCTGCTGATAATGGCAAAACGGTGTGCCACGGCGCGCGTGGCGATGCTCGGCCGACCGACCGACTGAAGCGACCCGACCCTCTGAAGCCATCGCGGCGGCTGGCGCCGCGACGTGCGCCGGCCGCGTGCTACCATCCCGGCGAGGGGAAGGGCCGCCACTGCGCCGCGATGGGCCGGACCCGGGAGGGCCCGCCCGCCGGACCGCC
>JAHDVN010000336.1 GCA_023384635.1 Thermoanaerobaculia bacterium | reverse complement strand
AACAACCATTCTTTGGACTTAGGGGTTTCAATTCCTCATAGGTAGAATGAAAACGCAAATTAAATAAACTTTTTGCTTCGATCTTGCACTCGTTTCAATTCCTCATAGGTAGAATGAAAACTGGTATCCCTATCGCAGATGGAAGCGGCAAAATCGAGTTTCAATTCCTCATAGGTAGAATGAAAACGGCAGTACAAATAAATATTATACAGACGCAAGGGTTAAGTTTCAATTCCTCATAGGTAGAATGAAAACGATAAATATCCCGTAGTACCGCTACCAGTCACGCTTTGGTTTCAATTCCTCATAGGTAGAATGAAAACATTGAAATCGTACCGTATTTTAAGCGTGCTTGTGGTGGTTTCAATTCCTCATAGGTAGAATGAAAACTTGGTTCTGGCGTAACCGGAACAAGTACTTCTACGGGGTTTCAATTCCTCATAGGTAGAATGAAAACTACACAGACGCAAGGGTTAATGCTGCCGTTGGAAGTTGTTTCAATTCCTCATAGGTAGAATGAAAACTTATCTGTGCCGGTGCCGGCATTAGACAGGATGTACGAGTTTCAATTCCTCATAGGTAGAATGAAAACTTTTAGACTCTGGCGAGATTTTGAGCGGTAATATTTAGTTTCAATTCCTCATAGGTAGAATGAAAACGTTTGCTTTTTCTTTGTTCAAAGCATGCCATTTTTTGTTTCAATTCCTCATAGGTAGAATGAAAACATTTTAAATTATTTTATTATTTTATTATTTTAATATGTTTCAATTCCTCATAGGTAGAATGAAAACCCAAGAAGGAGATTATGTTTGGGTTCAGTTGCAAGAGTTTCAATTCCTCATAGGTAGAATGAAAACAGATGAAAATGGTATGCTTTTTGAGAAGTATGGAAAAGGTTTCAATTCCTCATAGGTAGAATGAAAACAACTCACTCAGTGGTGAAAACCATCGAGGGTAGCAGGTTTCAATTCCTCATAGGTAGAATGAAAACGGACATATTTTCTGGTTTGTTCATAATTATAGTCTAGTTTCAATTCCTCATAGGTAGAATGAAAACGGTATGCTGCGCATAAAGAAGATCGAAAAATTTACAGTTTCAATTCCTCATAGGTAGAATGAAAACGGTTTTGTCAAATTTGCGCAAGAAGGAGATTATGTTGTTTCAATTCCTCATAGGTAGAATGAAAACGCAAGCCATTAAAAAGTCTTAAAAATGGTTCGGTTTCTTGTTTCAATTCCTCATAGGTAGAATGAAAACCAGTGCAGTGCAGTGCAGTGCGTAGCACTGAAGCACGTTTCAATTCCTCATAGGTAGAATGAAAACCTTAAAGAAACGCAGGAAAGAAAAGCTAAATATTTGGTTTCAATTCCTCATAGGTAGAATGAAAACACTTAAAGAAACGCAGGAAAGAAAAGCTAAATATTTGGTTTCAATTCCTCATAGGTAGAATGAAAACTTAAACTAAAGGCAAAAAAAGCCTATGCCGAAAACCCGTTTCAATTCCTCATAGGTAGAATGAAAACCAAAAAATCGCATTTTTCATGGGGTTTTTCAACAGCAGTTTCAATTCCTCATAGGTAGAATGAAAACGGAAATCCGAATAAACCTTTACATAGACGATATTTAGTTTCAATTCCTCATAGGTAGAATGAAAACTATTTTCTCCTTATACAAATGCAAACTCTTTCCAAGTGTTTCAATTCCTCATAGGTAGAATGAAAACTATTGCCGTATCTCTTACATATGCTCTAAACAATTGTTTCAATTCCTCATAGGTAGAATGAAAACTTAGCTGGCAACCGTCGCTTGCCCCTCCACGTTTTTGTTTCAATTCCTCATAGGTAGAATGAAAACTCGTTTGTCACAGTCTCTCCTGTCCTCACCTCTCCGGGTTTCAATTCCTCATAGGTAGAATGAAAACCGCTATACTCCATCTTTTTGCTCCTTTTCTGAATGGGTTTCAATTCCTCATAGGTAGAATGAAAACGGCATTAACCATCATGTTTGTGCCAATGCGTGCGATGTTTCAATTCCTCATAGGTAGAATGAAAACCCACATTTGTAAGTATTGCCTGCCCAGTCCATTTCGTTTCAATTCCTCATAGGTAGAATGAAAACTTACGCCGGTTATCGGCTCTCTGTTTTCGTACAAAGTTTCAATTCCTCATAGGTAGAATGAAAACTTCAGATCAAGGTCGCCACCGCTATAAACGGTTATGTTTCAATTCCTCATAGGTAGAATGAAAACTAGAGATAAAACTCTGGTCAACGCCTGACAAAACCTGGTTTCAATTCCTCATAGGTAGAATGAAAACTTCCCAATTTAAACAGCCGCCGATCTGTATGTTTCCAGTTTCAATTCCTCATAGGTAGAATGAAAACATAAAATGGTTTTTGCCCTCGAAGTCTTCCACAACTGTTTCAATTCCTCATAGGTAGAATGAAAACATATGTCATTTGCTCTATTTCAATGCAATATCCGTTGTTTCAATTCCTCATAGGTAGAATGAAAACATATTATTTTATGACTATAATCATTGTTAAACTGCAAGTTTCAATTCCTCATAGGTAGAATGAAAACTAAATGGCAGATATAAAAGAAAAACGGCACAAGGCCAGTTTCAATTCCTCATAGGTAGAATGAAAACTTCATTTTTTAAATTTAGCGTTTCGCTTATTTTCCTTGTTTCAATTCCTCATAGGTAGAATGAAAACTTCACAAACTACATAACCTTGCAAGAATACAATGCGTTTCAATTCCTCATAGGTAGAATGAAAACACCGCAACAGTTTTTAGCGCAGTTACTTAAAGGCGTGTTTCAATTCCTCATAGGTAGAATGAAAACGCAGAAAGACATATTATAATTAAATCATCAATAATAGAGTTTCAATTCCTCATAGGTAGAATGAAAACATACCACCAGTTATAACTTTTTATATTTAATCAGCAGTTTCAATTCCTCATAGGTAGAATGAAAACCATGAATAAAGGTTAAGCACCGAAAGTACATGCTGTGTTTCAATTCCTCATAGGTAGAATGAAAACTAATAGAATCTGGTAACGTCGGTTATTGTCCATAATTGTTTCAATTCCTCATAGGTAGAATGAAAACGGAGAATAAGTTAAACTTAACAAAAAAGGAGAATAAGGGTTTCAATTCCTCATAGGTAGAATGAAAACGTATGCCACGCATAAAGAGAGTCGAAAGCTCTATAGTTTCAATTCCTCATAGGTAGAATGAAAACGATTACACACAATTTAGCCGGATTTAAGCTGCGCTGTTTCAATTCCTCATAGGTAGAATGAAAACGGCATATATACAGGCAGTGCCAAACGGCGCAAATGTGTTTCAATTCCTCATAGGTAGAATGAAAACGGGGAATGCCTGATATAGCTTTTCAAGCACATCTAAAGTTTCAATTCCTCATAGGTAGAATGAAAACATTTACCATTAGGTTTGTTAACCATGTACTTTTTCCAGTTTCAATTCCTCATAGGTAGAATGAAAACCAAAGGCAGCAGATCTGAGCAGCTTATTGGATACCTGTTTCAATTCCTCATAGGTAGAATGAAAACCAAAGATATTGGTTTAGGATTCTTAATTTTTACTGTGTTTCAATTCCTCATAGGTAGAATGAAAACATAATGCCAATGGTATTACAGACCGCGCCAACGGTGTTTCAATTCCTCATAGGTAGAATGAAAACATATAGGCAGATATGCAAAAATATTTCGGGCGCATTTGTTTCAATTCCTCATAGGTAGAATGAAAACTGAGTTTTTCAATAGCTGTAATATTTTATCTATTTAGGTTTCAATTCCTCATAGGTAGAATGAAAACCCGCCATTTAAGCGAGATAAGACG
>JAHDVN010000335.1 GCA_023384635.1 Thermoanaerobaculia bacterium | reverse complement strand
GGGCGCTGCGCCTCGCGAGCCGGCACATTCCCTACTTCGCGCTGCCGTTCAAGAGGTGGGTCGAAGCCGGGGCGCTGTCGGCCGCGGGGGAGCGGGAGGTGGAGGCGCTCGTGGCGGCGGCGGTCGAGCAGTGCCGGGGCGCGGAATCCGGTGACAGTTAACTGATTCCCGCGCAGGCGTGAGGCCTGGCCGCCGACGTGAGAGAAATAAGTAAACTGTCACCAGATTCCTCGGAGGTGGCGATGGGCGAGCGGGCTGCGGGCTTGGCATGGCGGGAGGCGGCGTGGCGTTGCGGGCTGCCGCTCGCGGTCCTTCTCTTTCACGGTCTCTTCGCGGCGGGGTACGGGGTGTTCCGCGACGAGCTGTACTACATCGCCTGCGGGCGGCACCTCGACTGGGGGTACGTCGACCATCCGCCGGTGGTGGCGCTGGTGGCTGCCCTCTCCGAGCGCCTCTTCGGACCATCCTGGATCGCGCTGCGCTGGATCTCGGCACTCGCCGCCGGGCTGACCGTGCTCCTCGTGGGGGAGACGGCGCGGCTGCTCGGCGGGGGGCGCTTCGCGCGCGGCCTGGCGCAGCTGTTCGCGGCGCTCGCGCCGGTCCTCGTGGCGCTCGCCGCCACCTACTCGATGAACCCGCTCGACATCCTGCTCTGGGCGGCGCTCTTCGCGCTCACCGCGCGCCTGCTCGCGGGGGGCAACCCGCGGCTCTGGCTCGCTTTCGGCGCCCTCGCCGGCCTCGCGCTGCAGACCAAGCTGAGCGGGCTCTACGTCGGCGCGGGGCTCGTGGCCGGGCTCGTCTTCGCCCGGCGCTGGGATCTCCTGGGCCGCCGCTGGTTCTGGGCCGGGGGCGGCGTCGCCGCGCTCCTGCTCTCGCCCCACCTGCTCTGGCAGGTCGCCCACGGCTGGCCGACGCTCGAATTCATGGAGAACGCGCGGCGTTTCAAGATCGCGGCGATGGCGCCGCACGAGTTCGTGCTCGCGCAGTTCCTCCAGGCGGGGCCGGTGGGCGTCGCGCTGGCGCTCGGCGGGGTCGCGTGGCTGCTCGCCGCGCGCCCGGCGCGCCCCTGGCGGGCGCTCGGCTGGGCGGCGCTCGCGACGCTGGCGATCCTCGCCTTTGGCCGCTCGAAGCCCTACTACTTCGCGCCCGTCTTTGCGCTCCTCTTCCCGGCCGCGGCAGTGGCGGTGGAGGGGTGGAGCGGCGCCGCGGCGCCGCGCGTACGCTGGCTCGTCCGCGCCGCGGCCGTGGCGCTCGTCGCGCTGCAGGCCCTGCTCCTCCCGTTCGCCAAGCCGCTGCTCCCGGTCGAGAGCTACCTGCGCTACGCGGCGGCGCTCGGCGTCGAGGCAGGGAGCGGCGAGAACCAGCGCCTCGGGCGGCTGCCGCAGTACTTCGCCGACATGCACGGATGGGAGGAGCTCGCGCGGTCTGTGGCGAAGGTCCACGCGGAGCTCCCGGAGGCCGACCGGGCGCGGGCCTGCGTCTTCGCGCAGAACTACGGCGAGGCGGGGGCGATCGACTTCTTCGGCCCCGCCCTCGGCCTGCCGCCGGCGATCTCGGGGCACAACAGCTACTGGCTCTGGGGGCCGGGGAGCTGCACCGGCGAGGTGGTGATCGTCCTCGGCGGCGACCGCGCCGAGAACGAGGCGAGCTTCGAGTCGCTCGCGCTCGGCGGCGTCCACCGCTGCACCGACTGCATGCCGTACGAGGACGAGCTCGCGATCTGGGTCGGCCGGAACCTCCGGGCCGAGATCGGCGACGCCTGGGGCGCGACGCGGCGCTACATCTGAGGAGCTGCGGGCACCACGAACGCCACCCCCGGCTGGCCGACGAAGTGGAAAAGGTTCGCCGGAGCGGTGGCGCCGAGGCCGAGGTCGCGGACCGGGAGCTCGGGCTGGCCGACCGAGGTGGCGTAGGCGAGGGGGCGGGATTCGAGGGGCGGCAGGCCGAGGGCGCGGGCGGTCTCGGCGAGGAGCAGCATGCCGAGCGGGATCGAGAAGCGGCCGCACCAGGTGAGGCGGTAGCGGTCGGGGTCGTCCGGCACCACGAACTCGGCGAAGAGCTCGCGCGCGGCGGTGGCGGTGACCGGGCCGGTCAGTGGGCCGCGGAGCAGCGCGAGGTCGCGGTCGACCGCCTGCCGGTACGTCTCGATCCCGCCCGGTCCGAACGGGGAGTGGCCGAAGTCGTCGCCGTAGTGCACGGCGTCGGCCGAGATTGCGATCGCGATGTCGCGCCCGAGGCGCCAGCCACGCCGCTCCATCGCCGCCGCGAGCGCGCCGCCGAGCTCGGCGGCGAGGGTCTCCAGCTGGGGGAAGGAGGCCGCCGGCACCAGGATCGGCACGATCTCGAGGTCGGGCCTCTGGTGCCGGAGCCAGTAGGCGAGCGCCTCGAGCGAGTGCTCGGCGTCGTGCATCGCGGCGTCCTGGACGAAGGCGCCGGGCGGGAGCGCGGCCAGGAGCTCCTCGCGCAGCGCCGAGACCGCGATCTCGCCGTCCGGGGCGCGCCAGGCGCGGTAGGGGTCGAAGACCAGCCGCTCGCGCTCGCCGAAACGGCGGTACTTGTGGAAGACGCCGACCAGCACCACGGTGCGCGCGGTCACCAGCGAGAGCGCCTGCCGCGCCACGCGGCCGGCGTAGAGGTAGTCGTCGTGCGGCGCGATCACCCCGGCGACCCCGGGCGGGGGCGGCGTGCCGAGAGCGTCCGGAGCCGGCGGGCTCCCCGCGAGCTCCCAGACGCGCGCCATCTGCCCGGCGGTCGAGGCGAAGCCCACGGTGTCGAGCTGGCCGCGCAGGTCGCCTCGCGAGGGGATCCCCATCGCCGCGCGGACCTCCGCGAGCGTCGGGGGCGGACCGGCTGGCCCGGGTGGCGCGAGCGCCGCCTGCGCGGCGAGCGAGGCCGGAAGCGACAGGAGCAGTCCGAGCGCGGAAACGCCGAGGCGGATCATGGCGGGTCTCCCTCCGCGAGGAGCGCCGCCTCGGCCGGCGTGAGGCGGGTGAGGGTCTGCTCGTCCTCGCTGCCGTTGGTCAGGTACTCGTAGTCGGTCCGGTAGAGGAACCAGGAGCCGCAGGTCCGGCAGCGACGGAGCTCCCGGGTACGGCTGCCCTCGGAGCCGAGGTCGCGCACCGTCTCGAGCCGCCCCGCCGAGGCCGGCAGCGCGGTGTCGTGCTCGGGCCAGCCCCACTTCTGCCGGGCGTGCTCCTCGGGCCCGAGCTCGCCGCAGGTGGGGCAGGGGGCGGCGGGTCCCGGTTCGGCTCTCATGTCGTTTCGAGCGAAGTCGAGGAACCTCGGCGGGCGGCGCGGGCAGCGTCGAGGAACGCTGCCCGGATCCCGGCTCGGCTCGCGGACTCAGTCTACCGGCTCCGGCCTCCGCGAGCGTTGCCGCACGCGGAATCGTCCGCCTCACTCCCGGTGGAAGTGGACCGTGAAGCGGCCGCCGGGCTCTTCCACGACGTAGTGCGCGAAGCCGAGGCTCGTCGCCTTGTCGAGGAGCGGGGCGGGGAGGAACGGGGCGGCGAGGGTGTAGATGCGCCCCGGGGGGAGCTCCTTCAGGTCGGTGAGCACGCGGTGGACCGGCTGCTCGCCGGCCGCGAGCATCGCCCCGGCGTCGACCGGCGGCGCCAGGAGCGCGGGGTCGAACCAGGCGGGGCGCTCGGTCGCGTACGCGGTGCCGGCCGCGCCGGCGAGCAGGTCCTGCCCGACCTCCCGGCGCAGCAGGTTGACGAGCTCCGCGACCGGTACGCCCCCGACCGCGGCCGCCTGCTGCAGGGTGGCGACGCGCGCCACGGTGCGGCGCAGGATCGGGTTCTTCAGCTTCTGAAAGGCGGGCACGCGGGCGATCAGCACCTCCTCGAGCTGCGGGTATGCCTCGAGGAGGGCGAGCACCTTGGTCTGCGGGGTGATGACG
>JAHDVN010000334.1 GCA_023384635.1 Thermoanaerobaculia bacterium | reverse complement strand
CGGTGAGCTCCGGGTTGGGTGCGACCCCGATCTCCCGCCCGACGAGCACCAGCCGCACGCGAGCGAGCAGCTCCTCGAGGCCGAGCCCCGCCGTCGAGAGGAAGAGGATCTCCTCGGGGAGCTCCTCCCCCTCCTCCGCGCTCTCGCCGAGGAGCAGGAGCGTCCGCGCGCCCGCGTCGCCCCCCCGGAGGGCGGCGAGGAGCGAGCCGTCGCCCTCCGCCGCGAGCGCCGCCGGCACCACGACGACGGCCGGGCCGACGGCTGCCGCGAAGCGCAGCCCCTCCTCCGCGCCGAGCGCGGGCACCGCCTCGTAGCCCTGCCCGGCGAGCGTGACGGCGAGCGCGTGCCGCCGCGCCGCGTCGGGGTCGATGACCAGGAGGGTCGGGCGGATCGGGGCCTCGGACATCGTCACCTCGCGGGGTCGTGCTGCGCGGGACCGGACGGCCGCGAGGCGTCCGGGTCGGGCTCGCGGGCCGCGAGTATAGCCCCCGCCGGCCCGGCCTCCGCTAAGATGGCCGCTTCGCGGCCGCATTCGGCCGCGTTCGGGGTCCATCATGAGCGCGAAGAGGTTCGAGGAGCTCGCGGGAGGCTATCCGTTCCCGCGCCTGGAGCGGGAGGTGCTGGAGCTCTGGCGGCGCGAGGCGATCTTCCCCCGCACGCTCGCCAAGGAGGCTCCGCAGGGCGACCTCGCCTTCTTCGAGGGCCCGCCGACGGCGAACAACGCCCCCCACGTCGGCCACGTGCTGACCCGCGTGGTCAAGGACCTCTTCCCCCGTTTCCGCACCATGCAGGGCTACCGCGTGGCGCGCAAGGCGGGCTGGGACACCCACGGGCTGCCGGTCGAGATCGAGGTCGAGAAGCGCGCCGGGATCTCCGGGAAGCGGGAGATCGAGACCCTGGTCCCCGGCGACGTCGCGGGCTCGATCGCCGAGTTCAACCGCCGCTGCCTCGACAGCGTCATGACCTACGAGCGGCAGTGGCGCGCGATGACCGAGCGCTTCGGCTACTGGGTCGACCTCGACGACGCCTACTTCACCTACACGAACGGCTACGTCGAGTCGGTCTGGTGGGCCCTCGCCCGGCTCCACGCCGAGGGTCTGCTCTACGAGGGGCACAAGAGCCAGCCCTACTGCGCGCGCTGCGGCACCACGCTGTCGAGCCACGAGGTGGCGCAGAACTACAAGGAGGTCGAGGACCCCTCGATCTGGGTCCTCTTCCCCGCCCGCCCCGGCCAGCGCGTGGAGACGTTCGACGGCGGCACGTGGGCGGCCTCCGCGGGGCTCTCGCTCGTCGCCTGGACGACGACGCCGTGGACGATGCCGGGCCACTCCGGCCTGGCGGTCCATCCCGAGATGATCTACCGGGTGGTCGAGCGCCCCGGGCGGCCGGGCGAGACGCTCCTCTTCGCCGACGCGGTGGAGGTCCCCGTCCCCTGCGAGGTGGAGCGCGAGGGCAAGCGCGAGCGGCTCGACCTGCGCGACCTGCCCGCCGTGGTGCGGCTCCGCGGTGCCGCGCTCGCCGGCCTGCGCTACGACCGCCCCTACCGCGTGCTGCCGTGGGACGCCCGCGGCGAGAGCGCCGCGCTCGCCCCGCCCGCCTCCGACGAGCACGGCTGGGCGGTGGTGACCGCCGACTACGTCACCGCCACCGACGGCACCGGGCTGGTCCACACCGCCCCCGCCTTCGGCGCCGACGACTACGCCACCGGCGTGCGCTACGGCCTGCCGCTCTTCCAGACCATCGAGCCGAACGGCAAGGTGGCGGCCCGCGAGGGCCTCGAGGGGCTCGCCGGGCTCGGCTTCAAGGAGGCCGACCCGAAGATCGTGCGCGACTTGAAGGAGCGCGGCCTCCTCCTCCACACCGAGCGCTACCGCCACAGCTACCCGTTCTGCTGGCGCTGCGACCAGCCGCTCCTGCAGTACGCGCGGCCGAGCTGGTTCGTGCGCACCACGGCGCGCAAGGACGACCTCGTCGAGCTCAATCGGAAGATCGGCTGGTACCCCGCCCACATCGGCGAGGGGCGCTTCGGCAACTGGCTCGAGAACGTCGTCGACTGGGCCCTCTCCCGCCAGCGCTACTGGGGGACGCCGCTGCCGATCTGGCGCTGCGACGCCTGCGGCGAGGTGGAGGTCGTCGGCTCCTACGCCGAGCTGTTCGCGCGTTCGGGACGCACGCCCCCCGCCGACCCGTACGACCGCGAGCAGTTCGATCCCCACCGCCCGTTCATCGACCAGGTCGACTGGCCGTGCGGATGCGGCGGCACGCGCCGGCGGGTGGCCGACGTGATCGACGCCTGGTTCGACTCCGGCGCGATGCCGTTCGCCCAGCACCACTACCTCGGCCGCCCGCTCCCCCACTTCGACCCGCAGACCGGCGTCGGCTACCCGGCGGCGTTCATCGCCGAAGCGGTCGACCAGACGCGCGGCTGGTTCTACACCCTGCACGTGCTCGGCACCCTGCTCTTCGGCCGCGCCGCCTACGAGAACTGCATCGTGATGGGGCACGTCAACGACGAGCAGGGGCGCAAGATGTCGAAGCGCCTCGGCAACGTCGTCGACCCGATGGCGGTGGTCGAGGAGACCGGCGCCGACGCCCTGCGCTGGTACTTCTACGTGAGCGACCCGGAGCAGCCGTCGCGCTTCTCGGCCCGGCTGGTGCGCGAGGCGGCGCAGGGGCTGCTGCTGCCGCTCTGGAACGCCGCCTCGTTCTTCTCGATCTACGCGCGGATCGACGGCTGGCACCCGGGCCGCGCCGCGGCGGTGCCGCTCGCCGAGCGGGCGGATCTCGACCGCTGGATCCTGCTGCGCCTCGACGAGGAGATCGGCGAGGTCACGAGGCTCCTCGAAGGCTACGGCATCGCCGAGCCGGCGCGGCGCCTCGAGCGCTTCGTCGACGACCTCACGAACTGGTACATCCGCAGGAGCCGCGAGCGCTTCTGGGCCGGCAACCCGGAGGGCCGGGACAAGGAGAGCGCCTACCAGACGCTCTACGAGGTGCTGACCACCCTCGTGCGCCTGCTCGCCCCGTTCACGCCGTTCGTGGCCGAGACCCTCCACGGCCACTTGGTCCGCTCGCAGGATCCGGCAGCACCGGCGAGCGTCCACCTCGAGAGCTGGCCCGAAGCGCGCGGCTGGCTCGGCGAGCTCGGCGAGAGCGGGCGCGGCGAGGCGCTCGGGCTGGTCGAGGCGATGGCGCTCGCCCAGCGCGTCGTCGGTCTCGGACGTGCGGCGCGCGCCGCGCACGACCTGAAGAACCCGCAGCCGCTCGCCGCCGTCCCCCACGTCGCCGCTCCCGACGCCAAGGGCGGGGACCTTTCCGCCCGGCTCGAGCGGGTGCGCGAGATCGTCCTCGACGAGCTGAACGTCAAGGAGCTCCACTGGGCCGCGCGGCGCAGCGACTACGTCCACCACGAGGTGCGGCCGAACTTCCGCGTGCTCGGCAAGCGCCTCGGCAAGCGGATGCCGCTCGTCCAGGCGGCGCTCGCGGCGGCTGACGGCGACCTCCTCGCCGAGGCGCTCGAGCGCGACGGCGCGCTCGCGGTCGAGATCGAAGGGGAGACGGTCCGCCTGGCCCCCGAGGAGCTGGAGGTGCGGCTCGTCGAGCGGGAGGGGACGGCGACCCAGGGGGACCGCGAGCTGCTCGTGGCCCTCGACACCGCGCTCACCCCCGAGCTCGTCGCCGAGGGCCGCGCGCGCGAGGTGGTCAGCCGCCTCCAGGCGGCGCGCAAGAGCGCCGGGCTCGCCTACACCGACCGCATCCGCGTCCGCTACCGGGCGGCGCCCGAGGTGGAGAGCGCCATCGCCGCCTGGCGCGACTGGATCGCGGGCGAGACGCTCGCCCTCGAGATCGCCCCCGACCTCGCTCCCGGCCCCGTTCCCGGTGGAGCGGAGCTCGAGAGCAGCCCGGTCGACGGCCTCG
>JAHDVN010000333.1 GCA_023384635.1 Thermoanaerobaculia bacterium | reverse complement strand
CGCCGGGCTCCGCTGCCTCCGGCTCCTCCCCCTCGTCCGCGGCGGGCGGGGTGGACGCCTCGCCGGCAGCTGCCCGAGGCACCTCCTCCGGAGCCGCGAGCGCGGCGTCGGCGGGCTCTGCTTCCGGCTCGGCCGGTTGTTCGTCGTCGGGATGGCGCAGCCACCAGGGGGTCATCGGGCTCCTCCGGGTCGGGGGATGGGGGGATCGGTCGGCTCTCGCCCCGAGCGTAGCACCCCGGGCTCCGGGGCCCCCGGCGGCGCGCGCCGCAGCCTCTCAGCCGTCGGTGCCGGCGAAGAGGGCGCCGAGGTCGAGGGCCGGGACCTTGGCCTTCGTCGCGAGCTCGAGGTAGGCGGTGGCGAGACGGTCCTTCGTCGCCCCGAGCACGGTGGAGGCGAGGCCGAACGCCTCGGCCAGGCCCGCAGGCTCGATCTCGGCGACGATCGCCGACCAGACCGCCTCCTCCAGCGCGTTGATCGCGGCCTGGACCTCGGCGAGGTCGAAGCCGGCGGCGTGGCGCGCGGCGGCGATCGCGGCGGCGTAGTGGCGCACCGGGGTCAGGTTCCGCTCGGCCACCGCCGCCGCCACGAGGTCGAAGAGGCGGGCGAGCCGGGCGTGGCTCTCCGCCTCCCCGGCGGCCTCGTAGGAGGGGAGATGGGCGCGGCCGAGGGCCTGGGCGGCGGCGGCGAGGATCGGCTCGCGGTCGCGGGAGAGGAGTTCGGAGAGGTTCATGGCGGATCGTCCGGGGTTGGGAGAGGGGAGTCTACCCCCGCCGGGCTAGGATCGCGGGCGGCGGAGGTGGAGGGGCCGATGGGGACGATGGGGAAGCGGATCGCGTTGCTCGTCTCGGGGGCCTCGGGGATGCTGCTGCCGCAGCGCTTCCTCGCGCTCGCGGCGGGCCGCCCCGAGATCGAGGGGCTGCACCTCGTGGTCTCGCGCGGCGCGAGCCAGGTCCTGTTCCACGAGCTCGGGCGCGAGCGGACCGGCGCCGAGGGACTCCTCGAGGCCGCCGGCCTCGACGCCGCCAGCCGCGCGAAGGTCGAGGTCCACCGCGACAGCGAGCTCGACGCGCCGATCTCCTCCGGTTCCCGGCGGCTGGCCGGCACGGTGGTGCTCCCCTGCAGCTCCGGGACGCTCGGGGCGCTCGCCACCGGCTCGGCGGCTACCCTGATCCACCGCGCCGGCGCGGTGGCGCTCAAGGAGCGCTGGCCACTGCTGCTCGGCTTCCGGGAGACGCCGCTCCACGTCGTCCACCTGGAGAACCTGCGCCTGCTGGCCTGGAACGGGGCGCTCGTCGTGCCGCCGATCCCCGCCTTCTACCTCGGCGGGGAAGATCTCTTCCGTTTCGTCGACGCCTACTGCCAGCGCCTCCTCGACCACCTCGGCCTCGGTGGCGGCGACGACGGCCTGCGCTGGCAGGGCCGGGCCCCCTTCTCGGCTCCGTAGAGCCCCCGGGCGCTTGACCGCCGGCGGCGGGGGCGAAAGCATCGCCCGCGGTGTCCCCCGCCCTGGCTCTCCTCGCCTGGTACCTCGCCCTGGCCGCCGCCGGGGTGGCGGTCTGGCCGCTCGCCGCCCGCGCCCTCGGCTCGCTCCCCGGGGCCGGGGCGGCGCTCGCCCGCCCCCTCGGCCTGCTCCTCGGCGGGCTGCTGCTCTGGCTCGGCAACGCGGTCGGCGCCGTCGGCCGCGGCCGGTCCGGCGCCTGGGCGCTCCTCGGGCTCGTCGCGCTCGCGGCTTGGGGAAGCGAGGCGCTGGCCGCGATCCTCCGCCCGGGCGCGGCGCCGGCGCGCCGCCGGCCGCCCGCCTGGTCCCCCTTCCTCGCCGGGGAGGCCCTCCACGCCGCCACCTTCGCCCTCTGGGGCCTGGTGCGCGCCTGGATGCCGGCGGCGCGGCACACCGAGCAGACGACCGACCTCATGTTCCTGCACGCGGTGGCCGGCGGGGCCGGCTTCCCCCCCGAGGACCCCTGGCTCGCCGGGGCGCCGCTCGCCTACCACGACCTCGGCTTCTGGATCGCGCACTGGGTGGCGCGCCTCGCGGGAGTCGGCCCGGACGTCGCGTTCAACCTGGTGCAGGTCGGCTCGCTGGCGATCCTGGTGCACGCCGCCTTCGGCCTCGGGGCGGCGCTCGCGCGCCTCGACGGGGCGGCGCCGCGGCGGGCGCTCGCGGCGGGCGGGCTGGCCGCCGCCGCGGTGGCGCTCGCCGGCCACCTCGCCTTCTGGACGGTGCGCGGCGCGGGCGGGAACTGGTGGTGGGCGGCCACCCGCGTCGTCGTCGACCGGGACGGAGCCGGAGGGGGCGTGGAGATGATCCACGAGTTCCCGTTCTTCAGCTACCTCCTGGGCGACCCGCACGCGCACGTGCTGGCGATGCCGTTCGCGCTCCTCCTCTTCGGGCTCCTCGCGGCGGCGGCGGTCGAGAGCCGGGAGAGGAGACCGCTCCGCTGGGCCCTCCTCGCCCTCGGCGGCGGCGCCTTCCTCGCCCTCGACCCCTGGGAGCTGCCGGGGATCGCCCTGATCTTCATCCTGGCGCTGCTCCTGCGCGGCCTCGACCGGGGGCATCCCCCGGGAGCCGCCGCGCTCCGCGCGCTCGGCGGAACGGCGGCGCTGCTCGCGGCCGGGCTCGCCGTCGTCGCCGCCTGGCGCTCCTCCGCCGCGGGCCAGGTGCACGGCCTGCTCCCGAACCTCGACAGCCCGACCGGACTCCTGCCCGGCCTGCTCGTGGCCGGGCAGTTCCTGCCCGGGGTCGTCCTGCTGCTGGCGCTGGCGGCGGTGCGGATCGGCCCCTCGCGCCGGGCGCTCGCCCTCGCCCTCCTCGGGCCGCCTCTCGCGCTCGTCCTCGCCCTCGCGCTCGCCGCGGCCCTCGCGGGCGAGCCGCTCGCGGCGGTGGCCGCGAGCTGGACGGCGAGGGTGCCGGTCGCCCCCCTCCTCGCCGCCGGGGCGGGCGCGGCGCTCCTGTTGCTGGCGAACGGGGCCAGAGGTGGAGCCCAGGAGGGGGGGGAGCGGCTCGCCCTCCTCGCGGCGGCGGCGGGCCTCCTCCTCCTGCTCGCCCCGGAGATCGCCTTCGTCCACGACGCCTTCGGCCACCGCCTGAACACCGTCTTCAAGCTGAGCTACCAGGCGTGGCCGCTGCTCGCGCTGGCGGCCGCCCACGCGGCTGTCTGGGCGTGGCGCGAGGGCCGGAGGCTCCGGGCGTGGGCGGCGATCGCGGCGCTCCTCGCCGGCCTCCCGTACGCGCCGCTGGCCCTCGCCGAGCGGCTCGGCGAGCGGCCCCCGGAGTGGAGCCTGGACGCCCTCGCCCACCTCGCCCGCGAGGCGCCGGCGGAGGCGGCGCTCCTCGCCTGGGTGCGCAAGCACGTCCCGCCCGGCACGCGGGTGCTGCAGGCCGAGGGGGAGAGCTACCGGCCCGAGAGCGTGCGCCTCAGCACCGCGACGGCGCGGCCGGCGCTGCTCGGCTGGATCGGCCACGAGCGGCAGTGGCGCGGCCGCGAGTGGGAGGGCTTGGCCGCGGAGCGATCGGGAGCGATCCGGCGGATCTACGAGGAGGCCCACGGGGGCGAGCTCGCGGCCCTGCTCGCGCGCTGGCGGATCGGCTACGTCCTCGTCGGTCCGGAGGAGCGGCGGCGGTACCGGCTCTCCGCGCAACGCGAGGCGGCTCTCGCGGCGGCGCTGCCGGAGGTCTTCGCCGCGGCCGACCGCCGGCTCTTCCGGGTGCCGTCGAGCGAGGAGGCGCCGTGAGCCGCCGGCGCTGGCTCTGGATCGCCCTCCTCGCGGCGGTGGCGGCGAGCCGCTTCGTGGGGCTCGGCGAGCGGACGCTCAGCCACGACGAGAGCCTCCACGCGCACTACAGCCAGGTGCTGGCGACGAGAGGGGTCTACCGGCACGACCCCATGATGCACGGCCCCCTGCTCTTCCACCTCGGCGCGGCGGTCTTCCCCCGCCAGGGCGATGACGCAATCGCCGCCG
>JAHDVN010000332.1:1646-3984 GCA_023384635.1 Thermoanaerobaculia bacterium | reverse complement strand
CCGCGCCGCGCGGGCGCGCCGCGCCGCCCTCGACGCGGCGCTCGGCGAGCTCGGCGCGGGAGACCTGCCGCGTGCCGCCGCCGTGGCCCTGCCGTCCGAAGTGGCGCCGGCCTTCACCCGCGCCCTCGCCGGCATCGGCGGGCGCGTGGCACAGCTCCCGGTGTGCTCGCTCGCGGTCGCGGGCGCGGGCGAGAGCGCCGACCATAACCTCGGCGCCCTCGCCTCCGGCGCCAGCCAGCAGGCCGCCGCCGCCGGCGAGGTCACGGCCGCGATGGAGGAGCTCGCCCGCACCGCCGCCCAGATCGCCGAGCACGCCGACCGCCAGGGCGCTCTCGTGGCCCAGGCCGAGGGGGACGGCGCCGCCGGCGCCGAGGCGCTCGCCGAGGCGACGGCAGGGGTGGGGGCGGTCGAGGCCCGGATCGCCGAGATCACCAGCCGCGCCGACACCATCGGCAGCCGCGCGCGAGAGATCTTCCGCGTGCTCGAGCTGATCAACGAGATCGCCCAGGAGACCCATCTGCTCTCGCTCAACGCCGCGCTCGAGGGCGCCGCCGCGGGTGACCGCGGGCGGCGCTTCGCGGTGGTGGCGGGAGAGGTGCGGGTGCTGGCCGGGCGGGTGCGCGACTCGGTGGCGGCGGTGCGCAGCCAGGTCGAGGAGTTCGCGAGCTCGATCCGCGCCACCGTGGTCGCCACCGAGGAGGGGTCGAAGGAGGCGGCGCGGGTGCTGGAGGAGACCCGCGCCGCGGGCGCCGCCCTCGACGTGCTGCGCGCGGCGCTCGCCGAGAGCTCGACGGCGGCGCGCCAGATCCCCGCGGGGACCCCCCCCCAGTCCGCGGCGCGCGAGGGGGTGGGCTCGACCCGTCGCGGGCGCCACCCGGGGGGCGGGCGCATGTCGCGCGACCTCGGCGACCTGGCGCGCACGGCGCGGCGGCTGCGCGACGTCGGCCTCGATCTCCAGCTCCAGGCGCAGGCGTTCCGGCTCGACTCGGCGCGCTCGCTCAAGCACCGGGTCGAGGAGTGGAGCCGCCAGCTGGCCGCGGCCGCCGATCCCGTCGCCGCGCTCGCCGGGCTGGTTGCGGCCGCGCCGTTCGTCGAGCTCGGCTACCTCGTGGACGGCGCCGGGCGCCTGGTGGCGGTGCAGGTGGGCGCGGCGTACGCCGAGGAGGCGGCGGCGACGACCGAGGCGCTCCGCCGCCTCGACCTGCGCGAGCGCGAGTGGTTCCGCGCCGCGGCCGACGCCGGCCGCGCGGTGGTGATGCCGCCGAGCCGCTCGCTGCTCTCCGGCGACCTCTGCCTGACCGTCGCGGTGCCGCAGATGGACGCCGGCGACCGCGCGCCGCGCGCCGTGGTGGGCCTCGACGTGAGCCTCCGCCACTGGACGGAGATCGGGCGATGACGAGCCCGCACCTGCTGGTGCGCATCGGCGAGAGCGCCGCGGCGCTGCCCGCCGCCGCGGTGCGCCGGGTGATCCGCACCCCGCGTCTGCACGCCCTGCCGGCGGCCGACGCGGCGCTGCTGGGCCTCGCCGAGTTCGCCGGCGAGCCGCTGGCGGTGCTCGATCTGGCGGGCCTGCTCGGCCGGCCCGCCCCCGCGGCGGCGCCGCCCGCCGTGACGGTGGTCGCCTGGCTCGGCCCCGACGACGAGCGCGAGCTGGTCGGCCTGGCGGTCGACGAGGCGCTCGAGGTCGCGGCGCTCGACCCGGCCGCGGCCAGCGGGGCGGGGGGCGCCGGAGGCGGCGAGGTGCTGGTCGGCGAGCGGCCGGTGCGGCTCCTCGACCCCCGGCGTCTGGCGGAGGCAGCGCCATGAGCCCGGACCTGCTGCTGCTGCGCCAGGGGGGAGCCGGCGAGCTCCTGGTCGGGGTGCCGGCCGGCGCGGTCGCCGGCCTGGCGCGCACCGCGGACGGCGTGCGCCTCGCGCTGGCGGGGGGCGGCGCGGTCGCGGCCCGCGAGGTCGTGGAGCTCGCCCGCGGGGTGGCCGTGCGGCCGCTCCCGGCCCTCCTCCGCGGCCGCCTGCCCGCCCCGCTCGCGGCCGCCGCCGGCCTCGCCCTCTGGCGCTCCGAGCCGCTCGTGGTGCTCGCCGCCGGCGCAGAGGAGGCCCCGTGAGCCGGCGGCGCGGCCTCGGGCTGCACGCGGTGGCGCCGGCGGCGGCGGTCTCCGCCGTCGCCCTCACCCTTCTCTCCTGGGCGGTCGCCCACGGCGCCGCTCCCTGGCGCGGCATCGCCGGCGCGGCGGTGGCGGTGGCCGGCCTCGCGCTCGCGCTCCCCGGCGTGCGGCGCGCGCTCGCCGCGGCACCGGACGAGGAGCGCGACCGCGCACTCCTGAGCGCCGCCCTCGACGAG
>JAHDVN010000332.1:0-1636 GCA_023384635.1 Thermoanaerobaculia bacterium | reverse complement strand
CGAGCTCGCGGCCGGCGACCTCGTCACCGCGCGGCGCGAGGTCGCGGGCCTCGCCGAGGACGACGCGGCCGCGCTCGTCTCCGCGCTCGCGCCGCTCGAGGTCCTGGCGCAGCGGATCCAGCGCTCCTCGGTCGAGGTGGCGGGGGCGGCCGGAGCGGTCAAGCGGATCGCGAGCGAGCTCGCCGCCGGCTCCTCGGAACAGTCGGCCTCGGTGGTCGAGATCACCGCCGCGATGGAGGAGCTCGCGCAGACCGCCTCGCAGATCGCCGCCAACGCCGAGGCCCAGGCCGAGCTCGCGCGGCGGGGCGAGGCGAGCGGCGAGTCGGGCGCCACCGCGGTCGAGCGCGCGGTGGCCGGGGTCGAGCGGCTGCGCGAGCGGATCGCGGCGATCGCCGAGCGGGCCCGCGAGCTCGAACGGCGGGCCGACGAGATCTTCGGCGTCCTCGCGCTGGTCGAGGAGATCGCGCGCGAGACGCACCTCCTGTCGCTCAACGCCGCCATCGAGGCGGCGGGCGAGTCGGGGGAGTCCGGGCGCCGCTTCGGCGAGGTGGCCGAGGAGGTGCGCCGGCTGGCCGGCCGGTCGCGCGAGGCGGCGGGCTCGGTGCGGCGCCTGCTCGAGGAGTTCTCGGGCTCGATCCGCGCCACCTCCGAGGCGACCGCCGCCGGCGGGCGCGAGGCCGAGCGCCTGCTGGCGCGGGTGAGCGACACCGCGGCCGCGATCGCCGGTCTCGAGGGGGCGCTCGGAGAGATCGCGGCCGCCTCGCGCGGCATCTCGGCCGGCACGCGCGAGCAGCAGAGCGCCTCGGCCGAGGTCGTGCAGACGCTGCGCGAGGCCTCCTCGGTGGTGCAGCAGATCGCCGACGGGCTGCGCCGCTTCTCGGCCGCGACGCGCGGCCTCGAGGAGACGGCGGTCTCGGTGCAGCTGCTCGCCCAGGGGTTCCGGCTCGACTCCCCCTCGTCGCTCCGCCACCTGGCCGAGCGCTGGGCCGAGGAGCTGCGCCCGCTCGCCGGCAGCCCCGAGGCCCTCGAGCGGCGCCTCGAGGCGCTCCTCGACGAGCGGCCCGAGGCGGAGTGCGCCTACGTCTTCGATCCGGCACGGCGGCGGGTGGCGATCGTCGCCCAGCGCGCCCTCACCGCGGAGCGGGAGATCCCCGAGGAGATCCGGTTCGGCCGCGGCTTCGCCGACCGCCCCTGGTACCGCGCCGCGATCGCCGAGCGGCGGACGATCGTCACGCCGGCCTTCGTCTCCCTGCTCTCCGGCGAGCCGGTGGTCACCGCCGCCACCCCGTTCCTCTCCGGAGAGGGCGCCGCGGCGGTGCTCGGCATCGACATCAACCTCGAGCGTTGGTCGGCTGGCTGAGGTGACCTGAGGCGATGGACGACGAGCTGGCCGAGCTCGTGCCCGTCTTCGTCGCCGAGGCCCGGGAGCGGCTCGGCCGCCTGGCCGAGCTCGCGCCCCTGCTCGCCGCCGACGCCGGGGCCGCCGGCGAGGTCAAGCGAGAGCTCCACACCCTGAAGGGAGCCGGCCGGATGATGGGCCTCGCTCCGTTCGGCGAGCTCTGCCACGCCGCGGAGGAGGCGCTCGGCGCCGGACCGCCCGGCCTCGAGGCCCTCCTGCTCGCGGTGCACGACGCGC
>JAHDVN010000331.1 GCA_023384635.1 Thermoanaerobaculia bacterium | reverse complement strand
TGGCCGGCGGCTCGCTCCGGCTGGCGGTGTTCCCGGCGCCGCCGGCGATCCAGAGCTCGTAGGTCACGAGCAGCACCGCCTGGGCGAGGTTCAGGGTCGGCTGCGCGGTGGCGCAGGGGATGCGCACCAGGGCCGAGGCGAGCGCCAGCTCCTCGGCCGACAGCCCCGAGCGCTCGGGCCCGAACACCAGCGCCGTGGGGGTGCCGGGCGGGTCGGCGGCGAGCAGCGCGGGCAGCTCGCGCGCGGTCGCGACCGGCACCGAGATGGCGCGATCCCGGCCGGAGGTCGTCGCCACCACGCGCCGGAAGGGGGCGAGCGCGGAGGCGAGGTCGGGCAGGCGCCGGGCGCCGTCGAGGATCGCCCCGGCGCCGACCGCGAAGGCGCGCGCGGTGGCGCCGAGCGGCGCCGCCGGCTCGACGAGCAGCAGGCTCGAGACCCCGGTGTTGGCCATCGCGCGCGCCGCGGCGCCGACGTTCCCCTCCTCCTGCGGGCGGACGAGGACGACCGCGAGGTCGGGGGCCGCGCCAATCGGGGCGAGCGAGGTCGGGGCAGACACCCGGGGCCCTCAGCCGGCGGCGGCTTCGGCCCGCGCCGCGAGCCACGCGAGGGCGCCGTCGGTCGCCGCCCAGAGCGGGCGGGCCTCGGTGGCGTAGACCCACGCCTCGAGGGGGCTTCCGTGGGCGATCCCGTCGCCGTCGTCTGCCCCCTCCTCGCCGTCCGGGCCGGGCTCCCCGCCGGCGTGATCGTGGTCGTGCCCGCAGCCGCAACCGGCCCCGTGCGGCCCGTCCTCCTCCTCCCCGTCCGGCGGATCGGGGTCCTCGGCGAGCAGGTAGCCGGCGACCCGCGGCCGCACCGCCAGCGCGCGGGCGAGGGCGCCCTCCGCCGCCGCGGCGCGCCCGCTCCGCAGCAGCGCCAGGACGCGCCCCCACACCACCTCGGGGAGCTCGTCGTCGGCGAGCCGTTCGGCCAGCGCCAGGACCGCCGCGTCCTCGCCGAGCGCGAGACGCCAGGTCAGGAGATCGCCGCGCAGCTCCTGGCCGTCCTCCGGGTCGAGCTCGAGGAGCCGCGCCAGGGCGGCGGCTGCGGCGGCCGGCTCGCCGCGGCGGTGGAGGCGGTAGGCGCGGTCCACGAGCAGCCGCCGGGCCGGCCGGTTCTCCGGCTCTCCCCAGGGGAGGGCGGCGCCGGGCCGGGCGGCCAGGAGCGGGCCGACGATCGCCTCGGCGCGGTCGGTGAGCGGGGCGAGGAGCCGCTCGTCGAACCAGGCGCTCCCCGCCTGCTCGAGCGCCGCCACGGCGCGGGCGAGGTCGTCGAGGATGCGGAGCGAGTCGCCCGCCTCGGGGTGGCGGGCGAGGAAGCCGAGCCAGCGGGCAGCGGCCGCATCGACCCAGGCGTCCTCGTCGTCCGGGGAGCGGAGGGAGGTCCCCTCCGGCCGGCGGAGCGGCCAGACCCCCTCCCACGCGGCCTCGAGCGCGAGGAGCGACTCCGGGGTGACGAGCCGCGCGTCGAGCCGCGCGTCGGGATTCGATCGCGCCTCCTCGGCCACCTCGTAGGCGGGCAGCTCCCGGGAGGCGAAGGCCAGCAGGAGCGCCGCGAGCCCCTCGATCTGGGCCGGCTCGGCGGCGTTGAAGAAGACCGCCAGGGCGGCCTCCGGGTCGTTGGCGGCCCGCCGGTGGAAGGAGCGGGGGGGCTCGTCCGCGGGGTAGCCGGCGCGCCGCAGCTCGGCGTCGGCGCGGGCGGCGCGCGCGCGGGCCTCGGCGAGCCGTCCCTCCGCCGCGAGCAGCTGCACCTCGAGGGCGGCGGCCCCGGGATGGGCGGCGGCCCGCTCCCCGGCCCGCGCGAACGCCTCGCGCGCCGCGGCGGCGTCGCCCGCCTCGAGCGCATGCGCGGCGAGGCCGAGCTCGAACGCCGGCGTCAGGGCGGGCGGCAGCTCGCGCCGCAGGCGCTCGACCCACCGGCGCCGGTCGGCCTTGCGGGGCAGCGAGCGCACCGCCTCGGTCAGCGGCGCGTGGAGCTCCTGGTGGCGCGCGTCGAGGGCGCCGGCGGTGTCGACGAACGGCGCGAGCAGGGCGAGCGTCGCCTCGCCCCCCGCCGCGGCGAGAAAGCGGGCCGCGACCTCGGTGAGAACCGCCGGCGGGACGGCGCCGGAGGCCGCCAGCGCCGCGAGCTCGGTGCCCGGGAGGCGGTCGACGACCAGGAGCCAGAGGTCGGCGGCGTCGATCTCGGGTAGCGGCGGGCCGGCGACGCCGCAGCAGCGCTTGTGCTTCGTCCCCGAGCCGCAGGGGCAGGGGTCGTTGCGATCCGGGCGGGGGAGCGGCGCGGGGCGGAAGCGCTGCCGCGGCAGCGGCACCCGGTTCCAGATCTCGAGGCCGAGCCGGGTGGCGAGCCGCCGGAGCTCCTCGTCGTCCGCCGGGAGCCCGAGCGCGCGCGCCGCGCCGCGCGCCCCCTCGGCGCGCATCCAGGCGAGGAACGGAGCGCTCTCCCCCTCCTCGAGGGCCACCCCGACCGCTTCGCTGAGCCACTCGAGCCACGCCGACATGGCGGGGAAGGTAGCACAGGCTATGATCGCGGCCGCATTCCGGAAGGCAACTCGGCCACGCCGCGACGGCGCGGGGGAGGATGGCGATGCAGGGCACGGTGGGAGAGCTCTTCGCTCGTACGGCGGCGGCGCACGCGGCGCGGCCGGCGCTCCAGTGGAAAGAGGCTGGGGTCTGGCGAACCGCGACCTGGGGGGAGTACCGGGCGCGGGTGGAGCGGACCGCGCGCGCGCTCGTCGCGCTCGGCGTCGCGCCGGGCCGCGGCGTCGCGATCATGGGTTTCAACCGGCCGGAGTGGTTCCTGGCCGACCTCGGCGCCATCCACGCCGGGGCGATCCCGACCGGGATCTACACCACGAGCACCGCCGAGCAGGTGCGCTACATCGCCGAGCACTGCGAGGCGGCGGTGGTCGTGGTGGAGGACGCGCGCTACCTCGAGCTCTTCGCGGCCCTCCGCCCCGCGCTGCCCCATCTGCGCGCCATCGTGGCGATGGAGGGCGTGGCGACCGCGGGAGACGTCTACGCCTGGGCCGACTTCGAGCGGCTGGGCGACGGGGTGGCGGAGAGCGAGCTCGCGGCGCGCCTCGCGGCCCAACGGCCCGACGACCCCGCGACGCTGATCTACACCTCGGGCACCACCGGCGCGCCGAAGGCGGTGATGATCTCCCACCGCAACATCACCTGGCTCGGCGCGGCCACCGTCGAGGCGTTCGCGCTCGTGCCCGACGACCGCTTCCTCTCCTATCTGCCGCTCTCCCACATCGCCGAGCAGTGCGTTTCGGTCTACATGCCGATGGTCTCGGGCGGCTGCACGGCGTTCGCGGAGAGCCTCGAGAAGCTGCCGGAGAACCTGCGCGAGGTGCGCCCGACCGTCTTCTTCGGCGTCCCCCGGGTGTGGGAGAAGATCCAGGCGCGCATGCAGGCCGCCGGGGCCGAGGCGCCCTGGCTGCGCCGGAAGATCGTCGCCTGGGCACGGGCCCAGGGGCTCGCGGGCGGCTACGCGGCGCAGCAGGGCCGGCCGCTCCCGCCCCTCCACGGCCTCGCCAAGAAGCTCGTCTTCGACAAGGTGCGCGAGCGGCTCGGCCTCGACCGCGCCCGCGCCTGCCTCACCTCGGCGGCGCCGATCTCGCTCGGCACGCTCGAGTTCTTCCTCTCGCTCGGGATCCCGATCCTCGAGGTCTACGGGATGAGCGAGTGCACGGGGCCGGCCACCTTCTCGCTCCCGGGGCGCTATCGCACGGGTCGCGCCGGCTTCGCCATCCCCGGCACCGAGGTGCGGCTCGCCGAGGACGGCGAGGTCTGGATGCGCGGGCCGCACGTCTTCCTCGGCTACTACAAGGACGAGGCGGCGACGCGCGAGACGCGCGACGCGGAGGGCTGGCTGCACTCGGGCGACATCGGCGAGCTCGACGCGGACGGGTTCCTGCGCATCACCGACCGGAAGAAGGAGCTGCTCATCACCTCGGGGGGGAAGAACGTG
>JAHDVN010000330.1:619-4015 GCA_023384635.1 Thermoanaerobaculia bacterium | reverse complement strand
CAACGGCACCTGCTACAAGTGCCTCAACTGCGGCTCCACCAGCGGCTGCAGCTGAAGGCCTCGGAACTGGAAGGGAGGAGACCAATGAATAGGGCGCTGCTTGTTCTCAGTTTCGTTGGGTTTTGCTCGTCATTCACATCGGCGAACGCTCTGGAGCGATTGCCAATCGGTAATCCGATGAGTGAAACGACCTCTTGCGCGGAGGTTGAGGCTTCAGCCATCCAGTGGCTTGCTTCCTTCGTGGAGTCCAGCGGCCGAACCCCCAAGTACGGAGATCTCCTCGGCATTCCTAGGCCACTTCAGAAGACGATTGTGCCCTTGCTGCCCGCCGAGGAACAAGCCGCGCTCTGGCGCGAACATATGGTGACTTTCCTGCAGAGTACGAGTGAGCCGGCGCGGGTTGACGCGGCCTTGGAGGCAGTCCAAATGATAACTGCTGACCTGTTCACTGACTCTGCTCGATCGGCGCGTGAGTCACACCTTGAGCGGGTCGCCTTCATCTGGCACGTCCTGGTGGCTGCGGTCGGCGAGAGCGACGCTGCAAAGATGGGCCAGCTCCCATCTTGGGGTCACTGGGCCCCGGGAAGCTCGGCTGCGGCCGTTGGCGAGTCTGATTCCGAGGTCCCACTCTGCCAGTGCAACATCTGGTGGCCAGAGGACTGCGGCAGTTCGATGAGCATGGCCTGTTTGGATAGGAACCCGGACTGTGAGTTTCGAAGCTGGGGCTGTGGATTCCTGTGGCTCGACAATTGCGACGGTGTCTGCTGCTTGAAGCGTGGAGGTGGGTACCTCTGTCCGTAGCTGGCCTGGCGAACTGAAGGCCATGGTTGTCCGGTAGTATGCTGTCCCGGCAGGGTTCCTAGGCGCCGCAAGTTGGCGCTCTTCCACAGAGACCCGGGAAGGGGGCGGCGCTTGGTGCACGGCGGGAACGCGGGCAACGAGGGGAGATGCTGGTTCGCCCAGTTCGAGATTCGCTCTCTCGTGTAGCACTGGTGGGAGGGAAGCGCAAGCGATGAATGACCCATGTGACGCTCAGTTACCGGCTCGGAGTTGCCCGGGTTCCGGCATTAGCCTTCGGCGATGGCGGGTGTGCTGCCGCACAGTGGCGACGGTAGCCGGGTTGGCCTTTGCACTTTTGGGTCCGGCTGTGGTCGGCGCGGCGGACGCTCCACCCGACCTCGCCACCGAGGTGGCCCGGGTGCGGGTGGCGCTGGAGCGGATCCTGCTGCTGCTCGAGCAGCAGGTGGACAACAGCGGCACCGAGCTCGTTTTCCGCCGCCTCGACCTGATCGCCCGCGAGGTGGCGCCGCTCGAGGCGGAGCTCAACGGGCTGCGCACTGCGCTCGTCCCGCACGAGTTCCGTCTGGCGGGGGAGGCCGACCGGCTGCGCTCACTGCAGGAGCAGCTCGCCGCGGGCGAGATCCCCGAGGGCGAGAGCCCGGAGACGTTCCGCCAGCGGGTGGAGGACGCCAGTGCCCAGCTCGCCGAGCAGCGGCAGCTGGTGCGCTCGCTGCGGGACCGGGTGGCCGCCCTCGAGGAGACGGTGGGCGCCAAGAACGCCGAGCGGGACGAGTGGAAGGGCTTCCTCGACCGGCGTCTCGCGCGCGCGGCGCCGTAGGGCCGCGACCGCTCGGACGCTCCTAGCCTCGCCGGCGGCGGGACGATAAGCTCCCGCCCGCCATGGCGAACGCGAACCCCGAACCGAACCCGCCCGTCACTCGCCGGCCGCTGCTGATCGTGGCCGGCGTTGCCCTACTCCTCGGCCTCGTGGCCGTCGTGGGGCTGTTCCTGAGCCTCCGGCCCGCGCCGAAGTCCGCCGCCTCGGGCGAGAAGGCCCCCGCCTTCCGCCTCGCCACCCTCGACGGCCGCCAGCTCGGCCCCGGCGACTTCACCGGCCGGGTGGTGGTGATCGACTTCTGGGCCACCTGGTGCGCCCCCTGCCACGTGCAGGCGGACGTGCTGGCCGGGCTCTACCCGCGCCTCCGCGCCGACGGGGTCGAGTTCCTGGCGGTGAGCGTGGGCGAGGAGGAGGCCACGGTGCGGGCGCACGCGGAGAAGAAGCCGTACGCCTGGCCGGTGCTGCTCGACCCGGAGCAGGGGGTCGCCGACCGGATGCAGGTCACGACCCTGCCGACCATCGTGGTGCTCGACGGCGAGGGGCGGGAGGTCTTCCGCGAGGGGGGCCTGGTGGACGCCGCGACGCTCGAGCGGGCGGTGCGCGAAGCGCTCCGGGGATAGGAACGGCCCGAGACGCCACCGGCCCGGGAGACCCCGGGCCGGTGGCAGTGGGGCGGCTCCGCGGGGGGCCGCCCGGTTGCTGCGATTGCTGCCTACTGCAGGACGACGAGGACGACGCGCCGGTTCTGGGCGCGGCCGTCGCGGGTGGTGTTGTCGGCCACCGGCGACATCTCGCCGTAGGAGATCACCGACATGCGGTGGAGCGGGATCCCCTTGAGGCTCAGGTAGCGGCGCACCGCCTCGGCGCGCGCCTCGCCGAGCTCGTAGTTGTACTTCTCCGGGCCGACGTTGTCGGAGTGGCCCTGGACCTCGACGTAGATGTCCTTGTTCTCCTTCGCGAGCCCGGCCGCGAACTCGTCGAGCGCGGCGCGCGCCTCGTCGGAGAGCTCGGCCTTGTTGAAGCCGAACTTGATCTTGTCGTCCGAGAGCACGGTCTCGTAGAGGAGCTTGCCCTCGGCCAGCTTGCCGGCCGCCACCGCGCGGTCCAGGGCCTCGCGCGCCGTCTGCGAGGCGTTCTCGGCCGCCTTGGCGTTGGCGGCGAGCTTCGCCTCGTGGTCGGTGAGCGTGGTCTGGGCCTGCTCGACCTGCGTCTCGACCGTGCCCACGCGGTCGTTGACCGTCTTGATCTCCTCCTGCACGTACTTCTTGGTGGCGCAGCCGGCGGTGAGCAGCGCGGCGGCGGCGAGGGCGAGAACGGCGGTGGTGGCTCTCATGGGTCCTCCTTCGGTTCGGGTTAGTCCGGGCGCCGCTCCGGTCAGGGGGCGGGCGGCCGGCCTTCGTAGCCCTTGCGGGCGAGAACACGCAGGTGATCGCGTCCGGGCAGCTCGACCTCGATCTGCCGGGGGCGCGAGGCCCCCTTCGCTGCGGTCGGGAAGCTCAGGACGTACTGATAACGCAGCTCTTCGGCCACGGCGGCGAAGGTGGCGGCGAGCTCCCGGCTGCTGGTGAGGGCATAGTAGCGGCCTCCGGTGAGGCTCGCAAGCAGGTTCAGGGCGTCGGCGTAGCGGAAGAGCTTGGTGTGGTCGGAGCCGAGCCGGTAGGGGTCCCCGGTGGAGAGCCCGAGCACGTAGACCGGCAGCTCGGCCTGCCGCACCAGGGCCCGCGCCTCGGCGGCCGAGACCCCGCTCGCGTTGTCGACGCCGTCGGTGACGAGCAGCG
>JAHDVN010000330.1:0-609 GCA_023384635.1 Thermoanaerobaculia bacterium | reverse complement strand
CCGGCGCGGAAAGCGCGCCGCGCTCGCGATCTCGGGCAGGCGCGCGATGGCGTCGTGGAGCGCCGTGGTGCCGTATGCCTCCCAGGAGGCGACCGCCTCCTGCAGCGCCGCGTGGTCCTCGGTGAACGGCACGTCGACGCGGGCGGACTCGCCGGCGAAGGAGGCGAGCGCCAGCTCGTCGCCGGGCCGGGCCTGCCCGATCAGGCGCGTGATGGCGCGGCGGCTCGCCGCCAGCTTGCCGAGGGCCTCCATGCTGCCCGAGACGTCCTGCAGCACCACCAGGCTGATCGGCGCCTCGGCGCGGCGCTCGAAGTCGCGGATGGCGACCGGGCGGCCGTCCACCTTGAGGCGGAACGCCTCGCGCGGCAGGTTCTCGACGTAGCCGTCGCGGGAGCGGACGATCACCGGCACCAGGACCCAGCCGACCGAGACCTCCTCGGAGAAGGCCGGGGTGGCGGCCGGCGGCCCCGGCGGCGGGGGAGGGGCGGCGCCCGCGCTCGCCGCGCCGGCGCCGAGCGCGGCGAGGAGCGCGGCGGCGGCGGCCAGCTCGCGGCCGGTCCGGCGCCGCCGGTTGCGGCCCCCGGCAGCCAGTCCGGCCGGGCAAGGGGA
>JAHDVN010000329.1 GCA_023384635.1 Thermoanaerobaculia bacterium | reverse complement strand
GGGGCTCTCGAAGATGTCGCCGCGGGGCCCGGCGGAGAGCGCCTCGAAGCCGTGCACGCCGCCGTCGAGGAGCGCCACGATCGGCTGGTAGCGCACGAAGATCCCCTCGATGGCGAGGATCCGCCGCAGCTCGTTCAAGCGCAGCGTGTGCTTCTGCTCGCGCTCGCGCCGGCAGAGCGCGCGCGCCTCGTCCACCGCCTTGTAGATGGCCCGTTCGATGCGCACCGTCGGCTCGTACGGGACCGGCACCGCCGCGCCGTGGAGTCCGAGGCCGCGAGGCCGCTCGGAGTCGAACTGCACCCGCAGCTCGCTGCTCAGGCCCGCGAGCAGGCGGTCGCGGGCCCGCTCGAGCCGGTGCTGGATCTGCCCCGGGCCGACCCGCGAGCCGAGGAAGACGAGAAACTCGTCGCTGCGCACGCCGCCGACGCAGAGCACGTCCTGCTCCTTGAGCACCTCCGGCGCGGCCCGCTGCAGGGCGTCGGCCATCTGCTTGAGCAGGCTGTCGTACGTCTCCCAGCCGAAGATCTCCTCGATCCGCTCCTCGTTGCGCAGGTCGAGGAAGACGAGACCGACCGCCTCCCCCGCCTCGAGCCGGCGGCGCACCGGCTCGAGAACCGCCGGCAGCGTCGGGAGGCCGGTGGCCGGATCGTGCAGGCAGGAGCGGAGCTTGAGGATCTCCGCGCGGGCCGCGAGGAGGCGGGTCTCGTCGTTCACGGCGCCCCGCCGCCCGTCTCGCCGAGGATCGACTCCAGACGCGCGACGACCTCGTCGATCGCGAACGGCTTGGTCAGGTAGTCGACCGCCCCTTCCTGGAGACCCCGGATCTTGTCGCGCGGCTCGGCGCGCGCCGACAGGATTACGACCGGCACGCGCCGCGTCCGCTCCTCGAGCTGCAGGAGCTTGAGCACCTCCCAGCCGTCCATGTCGCGCATCATCACGTCGAGCAGGATGAGGTCGGGAGGGGCGCTCTGGGCGAGGACGAGCGCCTCCATGCCGTCGGCGGCGGTCTGCACGCCGTAGCCGCGCCGGCCGAGCACGAGAGCGAGCATCTCCCGCACGTCCTGCTCGTCGTCGACGACCAGCAGCCGGCGCTTCGGACTCATCCCTCCACCTCTTCCGCGCGTCCGCTCATCTCTCCGCCCGGCTCCCCACCGTCCGATTCTAGGCCCTCCGCCGCCGCGAGGCGAGCCGCGACCGCCGCGACCTCGGAGACCCCCGCGTCGAGCGGCACCGCCGCCGCCGCCCCCCGGCGCCGGGCGAGGCCGGACTCGCCCGCCCGCACCCGCGCGACGACCGGAGTGGCCGCCAACGGACCGGCGGCCCCCAGCAGGTCGAAGGCATCGCCGTCGGGCAGCAGCCGGGTCATCACCACCGCCGCCGGCCGGCCGCTGCCGGTGCGCTCGCGCGCCGCGGCCCGGGTCACCGCCCGGTCCAGCGGGAGGTCCCGGGCGGCCAGCGCCCGCTCGAGCCGGTCGAGGAAGTCGACCTCGCCACCGACCGCGAGCACCCGGGGCCCGGGCGCGGCGGCATCGGCCGCCGAGGCGGCGAACGGCAGCGCGAAGCGGAACCGGGTCCCGGCCCCGGGCTCGCTCTCGACCTCGACCGGGGAGCCGTGCGCGGCGAGGATCTCGCGCACGATCGCCAGCCCCAGGCCGAGGCCGCCGTAGCGCCGGCGCGTGGAGGGATCGGCCTGGTAGAAGCGGTCGAAGATGCGCTCGCGCTGCTCTTCGTCGAGGCCGATGCCGGTGTCCTCGACCTCCACCTCCGCGGCGCCCCCGCGCCGGCGCAGGCGCACCACCACGCGGCCCGAGAGCGGCGTGAACTTGAGGGCGTTGTCGAGGAGGTTCACGAGCACCTGTCCCAGGCGCAGCCGGTCCCCGAGCACCGGCGGGAGCTCCTCGGCGTCGACGGCGAGCTCGCACGAGCCCGGCCGGGCGGCGCGCAGCGTCGCCACCTCCTCCTCGACCAGCGCACGCAGGTCGAACGGGCGGGGCACCAGGGTCAGCGTGTGCTCGTCGAGGCGCGCCGTGGTGATGAGCTCCTCGATCATCGTGAGCAGGCGGCCGAGGTTGCGCCGCATCACGGTGAGCGCCTCCTCCTGGCCGGCCGCGAGCGGGCCCAGCATGCCGGCGGAGAGCGCCTCTGCGTAGCCCTGGACGGCGGTGAGCGGGGTGCGGAGCTCGTGGCTCACGTTGGCGAGCAGGTGGGTGCGGAGCCGGTCGAGCTCGGTGAGCTCGCGGTTGGCCGCCTGCAGCGCGCGGTTCGATGCCTCGAGGTCGCCGATCGTCGCCGAGAGCCGCTCGGCCATGCCGTTGAAGGCGCCGGCGAGCTGCTCGAATTCGTCGCGCGTGGCGAGCGCGATCCGCTGGTCGAGCCGGCCGGCGGCGAGCGCCTCGGCCCCCTGCCGCAGCTCCTCGAGCGGCCGCAGGCTCCGCCGCGCCAGGCCGCTCGCCAGCAGCACCCCCAGCGCGAGCGCGGTCGCCGCCCAGGCGGCGTTGCGCCGGGCGACCGCGCGGGTCGCGCCCCGGAGGTTGCCGTACCCCGCCTCGAGGACGAGCGTGTAGCGCCGCCGCCCCCACTCCTCGACGTGCGGGACGACGACGCGGAAGCGCCGCCGTCCCTCCTCGTCGAGAACCGGCCCGGAGGCCACCTCGAGCCCCCGCACGAGCTCGAGCAGCTCGCCGGTCGCGGCCGGCCGCGCCACCGGCAGCACTCCCGGCCCGGAGAGCTCGCGGCTGTCGAAGCGGACCGCGCCCAGCACGTCGTAGAGGACGAGCGAGGTCACCTCCGGGTTGAGCGCCAGCAGCCGCCGCGCCACCTCGCGGAACTTCGGCCTTCCGCTCGCCGCGTAGGCGTCGTAGGCCGACGCGAGCGGCGCCACGGCGAGGGTCCCGAAGGCCACCGCGCGCGTCTCGATCCCCTCGCGCAGCTCCTGCTCCGCCTCGATGACCAAGACGTAGGCGTTGCCCGCGAGCACCAGGGCGATCAGCGCCGAGATGGCGAGCACGAAGCGGGGCCGCAGGCCGAGCCAGCGTCGCCGCGCCGGCCAGGGCGGCGGGGCGACGCTGCCGTCAGAGGGGCGGCGCAATCCCGACCTCTTCGGCCCGCACGTGCCCGTCGAGCCGCGGGTGCCAGCGCAGGGTGCGCCGCACCCCGTAGTCCACACGCGGCACGAAGAGCGGCACCAGGGTGTTCTCCGCCATCAGCTCCCGCATCGCGCGCTCCAGCATCTCGCGGCGGGCCGGCATCTCGCTGGCCGTTCCGGCGAGCTCGATGAGCTCGTCGAGGGCGGGCGTCGAAAGGCCGGCGGAGTGGGTGCTGCCGTAGCCGGAGAGCGGATCGCGTCTGTGCACCTTGCCGTCGAACAGATCGCTCGCGTCCCCGGAGTTGCAGGAGAAGCCGCCGTAGTAGAAGTCCACCTCTCCCGACTGGAGGGCGGCGTAGAGACGCTCCCAGGGCACCGGCCGGGCCTCGACCGCGAGGCCGATCTCGGCGAGCTGGCGCACGATCGGGGCCACGTCCCGGCCGGCCCGGTAGGCCATCGGGATCGGCCCGCTGCGGTCGATCCCCGCCCGGGCGAGCAGCGCCCTGGCGCGGGCGAGGTCGCGCTCCGGCGCCAGCAGCGCGGGGGCGAAGCCGAAGACGTTCGGACCGACCATCTGGCCGGCCGGCGAGCCGAGGCCACCGGCCAGCTCCTCCACCAGCGCCCGGCGGTCGAGCCCGACCTGGATCGCCTCGCGCACCCGCGGGTCGGTGAAGGGAGGCCGGTCGGCCGGCAGCTGGAGGTAGTTCACGAGCAGCGTGTCGCGGCCCAGGAGCCGCGCCACGTGCGAGGCCCGCACCGTCTGCCGCAGGCGCGGCGGCACCTCCTTGACGAGGTCGAAGCGGCCGTCGAGGAGCCCGGCCACCCGCTGCTCCGGATCGGGCACGACAACGCCCGCCCGCGCAGGCTGGTCGAGCCCACCGTAGCGGTCAACGCCCCGCGCACGCACACCGTGGTGCGCAAGGACATCGCCGCCTGCGGCGGCGACGTCC
>JAHDVN010000328.1 GCA_023384635.1 Thermoanaerobaculia bacterium | reverse complement strand
GAGCGCATATACTGCGCCCGCCCTGGCGCCCCGCGGCACCGACCGGGGCGCGCGGCATGGCCGAGCTCCTCCACCACCTCCCCCTGATCGCCGCCCTGCTCGGGCTCGAGGCCCTCCTCGGGCTGCTCTTCCTCCGCCTCGCGCGGCGCTTCCGGGCGCGCCTCCGAGGGCGCGACCTCGTGCTCGCCGCCGCCGTCACCCTCGCGGTGCTCGCGCCGTTCCTCGTCTCCTCGGCGCTCCTCGTCCCCACCGCGACGCTCGCCGAGCAGGTCCCGGGCGCGCCGGTCGAGGGTCCGGTCGACCCGTACGACCGCGGCCTCAACGACGCGGTGCTCCAGTTCTTCCCCTGGGAGGCGGAGGTGCGCCGGGCCTTCGCCGCCGGCCGGCTCCCGCTCTGGTCCGACGCCCTGGACGGCGGCAGCGGGCTCTGGGGGAACCCGCAGGCGCAGGTCCTCTCGCCGCTGGCGCTGCTGGCCCGGCTGGCGCCGCTCCACCACTTCCTGCTCGTCGGCCTCGCGCTGAAGCAGCTCACCGCGCTGGCAGGGGCGCTCGCCCTGCTGGCCCGGCTCGGGGTGCGGCGCGGGCCGGCCTGGCTCGGGGCGCTCGCCTTCGCGCTCGGCGGCGGCTTCGCCCCCTGGGCGGTCTTCCCGCACAGCGCGGCGCTCCCCTGGGTTCACTGGGTGGTGCTCGGGGCGCTCCACCTCGCCCGCCGGCGCGATCGCCGGGCGCTCCTGCCGGTGACGCTGCTCACCGCCGCGCTGCTCCTCGGCGGCCACCCCGAGATCGCCGCCGCCGGCTGCGGCCTCGCGGGCCTCGTCGCCCTCTCGCTCCGCTCCAGGAGAATCGCCTGGCACCTCTCGCTCGCCGCCTGGGGGACGACGCTGGCGCTCGGCTTCGCGCTCGCGGCGCCGCAGTGGCTCCCCCTCTTCCACCTCGCCGCCGGCTCGGAGCGCGGTGCCGAGCAGGTGCGGGCGGCCGGTCTGGCGGGGCGCGACGGCACCGGACCGCTCGGTTTCGAGGGGCGGGGCGAGGTCCTCCTGCTCGGGCTCCTCCACCCGTCGCCGGCCCCCGACGGCTCCCCGGAGGGGGCGCCCCCGCCCGGCTCACGGCCGCTCTGGAGCCACCAGATGAGCGCCTACGTCGGCCTCGTGGGCTTCGCCGGCCTCGCGCTCCTCCTCGTCGCGCCGCCGCCGCGGCGCAGCTGGCCGTTCCTCGCCGTCGGCCTCTACACGCTGCTGGCGCTCGCCGACTTCGCGCCGGTGGCGTGCGCCACGCGGGCGCTGCCGGTGCTGCGGCTGGTCGAGGACTCCCGCTTCATGCCGGTGGGAACGCTGGCGCTCGCGGTCGCCGCGGCGCTCGGCCTGGCGACGCTCCGGCGCCGTGCCGGCCGTCAGCGGCGCGCCGCCGGGCGCGGCGGCGCCGCTGCCGCGAGCCTCCTCGCCGGCCCGCCCGGCGCCGACCTCGCCGGCCTGGCCGGCATCGCGCTCGGCGCGGGGCTCGCTCGCCGCCGCGCCGCCGCGCTGCTGCTCGCGGGCGTGGCGCTCCTCGACCTCGTGGCCTGGGACTGGCGGCTGCTCCCGCGCGGCGAGCAGGCCCATTTCTACCCCCGCACCGCCTTCGTCGAGCGGCTCGCCGCGGAGCGGGACGAAGCGCGCGGCACGCGGGTCACGGGGCACGACCTGCTCGTCTACCCCTCGCTGCTCGCGGTCTACGGGCTCGACGAGGCGCGCCCCTACAACCCGCTCGCACCGCAGCGCCAGGTGGAGACTCTCGCCGCGGCCTTCGACTACCGGCGCCAGGTGGACCACTACTTCAGCCCGCTCGGCGATCTCGAGCACCCGTTCCTCGACTTCCTCGCGGTCTCCGCGGTGGTGAGCAACGCCTACCTGCCGCGCCCGGAGGGGTTCCTGCGGATCGACGCCGGCGAGGCGCTGCCGCAGCCGTTCGAGCTGCTGCGCAACCCCGGCGCGCTGCCGCGCTGGTTCCTCGCCTCGGGCGCCGACGCCGTCCCGCCGGGGGGGCTCGCGGCCTGGATCCGGGGGATGGCCGACCCGCGCCGAGTGGCGCTCGCCCCCGAGGCGGCGGGAGCGCTGCCCCCCGCGCTCGCCGGCGGCGAGGTGCGGCGGACCGGCGGACGCCCGGGGAGGATCGAGCTGGAGGTCGCGACCGGGGGACCCGCTCTCCTCGCCACCTCGATCCCCGGTCCGGCGGGTTGGCGGGTTCGGGCCGACGGCGCGCGCCTCGCGCCGCTCGCGGTCAACGGGGCCTACCTCGGCGCCCTCCTCCCCGCCGGCGCGCGGCGCGTCGAGCTGCGCTACCTGCCGCCCGGGCTCGCCGCCGGCGCGGCGCTCGCGCTGGTGGCAATCCTGATTCTGTTCCTCGACTGGCGGCGGCTGCGGCGCTGGGATCGCGATGGGCAGCGCGATGGGCGCTGAGCGCCGCACCCGCCCCGGGGGCTGGCTCCTCGCCCTGCTCCTGCTCGTCGCCGGATGGCAGGCCCTTCACCTCGCCCGCCAAGTCCGGCACGTGCGCCTCGCGATCGGCCACGCCCGCGCCGCCGCGCCGTCGCCCTTCGCCTGGCGGCCGCGGAGCGCCGCGGTCGCCGAGCTCGACCGTCTCCTCACCGCCGCCGGCCCACACCTCGCGCCCGGCGTGCGCGTCCGCGTCGAGGTGCCAGCCGAGTGGTCGGCCGAGGCGCACTACGTCCGCTCCTGGGCCGCCTATCTGCGGCCCGCGGCGATCTGGCGCACCGCCGCCGACGACCCGGCCGAGCGGCCCGGCGATCTCGTCCTCGCCTGGCGGCGGCACCTCGCAGAGCCGGGCCTCGTCCCGCTCCTCGAAGACCCCGAGGGGACGCTCTACCGGAGGTCGGAGTGAGCGGGCTCCTCCCCGCCGCCCTCGCCCTCCTGCTCGCCCTCGCGGGCGCGCCGCTCGCCCGCCGCCTCGGCCTCGCGCTGGAGGCGGGCGACCCGGCGCTGGCGCTCGCCGCCGGGCTGGTGCTGCTCCACGCCGCGGCGCTCGGCGCCTCGCTCGCCGGGCTCCCCTGGCACTTCCTCCTCGTCCTCGCGCCGCTCGCCCTCGCCTTCCTCGCCGCCGGCGGCGGCCCGCTCCGCGGCCGCTTCGACGGCGCGCGGCGGATCGACCTCGGCGACCTCGCCGCCCTCGCCGGGGTGGCGACCTTCGCCGCCCTCGCGGCCGGCGAGTGGGTGACCACCCCCGACTTCGTCTACCACTGGGGCCTCAAAGCGAAGCGGTTCGCGCTCGCCGACGGGATCGACTGGGCGTTCCTCGCCGACCCGGCTGTAGCCGGGCTCCACCCCGACTACCCCGTGCTCTGGCCGAACCTGGCCGCCCTGACCGCGCGCCTCGCCGGCCACTTCCCCGAGCCGGTGCTGCTGCTCTGGTCGCCGCTCCTCCTCGCCGCGCTGCTCCTCTCGGTCCGCCGAACTCTCGCCGGAGCGAACCTCTCGCCATCGGCTCGCGGCGCCGGGCTGGCGGCGATCGCCCTCGCGCTCGCCGCCTTCGCGGTCGGCCACGAGACCGCGGGTGCCGCCGACTGGCTTCCCGCGCTCGCGCTGGTTCTCGCGGTGCCGGCCCTCGCCGCGCCGCGGAGCGCGCAGGGGGACGCCCGGATCGCGGTCGCCGCGGCGCTCGCCGCCGCCTCGAAGATCGAGGGGATCGCGCTCGCCGCGCTCCTCGTGGCCGCGCACGCGCTGCGCCGCGGGGAGCGGCCGCGCTGGCGCTCGCTCGGCGTGGCCGCGCTGCCCGCGCTCGCGGTGACGCTCCCCTGGCTCCTGCAGGTGGCGCGGCTCGACCTCTTCACCGCCACGAACACCGGCGCCTTCGCGCTCGCACGCGCAGCGGAGATCTGGCCGGCGGCGCTCCGCGTCGCCCTCGCGCGGGAGTGGCAGGGGGTGCCGCTCGCGCTGCTCCTCCTCCCCGTTCTCTTCCTGCGCCGCCCGCTGCGCCCGCTCGCCCTGGTGCTCGCGGGCCAGGCAGGGTTCTACCTCTGGACGTACCATACGAAGCCGGTGGACACGA
>JAHDVN010000327.1 GCA_023384635.1 Thermoanaerobaculia bacterium | reverse complement strand
GTCGAGACCAGCGAATCCTTGTACCGGTCGACCAGCGCGGCGAACGCCCCGCGGTCCCCCTCCCGGATCCTGGCCATCAGCTCGGCGTCGTCCCGTCCGTCCATCCGCCCTCCACTCTCTACCAACGCACGAACGGCCGCAGAGTTCCCGGGGAAGAGGAAAAGAGGGACAGGCACACATTTCCTTCTCGACCGGCGACCGGCCGCCCTCCCGGGGGGAAATGTGTGCCTGTCCCTCTTCTCCAGGCGGAGTTGCTACAGACTCCGGCGGCCTACTCCGTCCCGCCCGACCAGGACGAGCCGTCGCCCGACTCGAAGCCGTCGTCGAAGACCGCGTGCGCGATCACGGCCACGTCGGTCGACCAGAACAGGCCGGTGTCCAGACCGGCCACGGTGCGCAGCGGCGCCACGCTTCCCTCCGCCAGGCGGTCGAAGACGGCCATCGCGGAGGTGTTGCCGCCCGAGCGGTTGGCGACCAGGATCTCCCCATGGAGGGGGTCGACGAAGATTCCGTGCGGCCAGGCGAGGTTCGTGAGCGGCCCCTGGATCACGCGCAGTGGCGCGACGTTGCCAGTGGCCGTGCGCGCGAAGACCCGGATGGAGTAGTTGTAGGCGTCTCCCACCAGGAGCTCGTCGTTCGCCAGGTCGACCGCGATCCCTCGCGGCTCGTTGATGCCGGTCACTCCGCCCCAGAGCTGGCGCAGGGGGGCAGCCGCACCCGAGGCCGCGCGGTCGAAGACCTTGACCACGCCGTCATAGGTCGCGGCCACCACGAGCTCGTCGTGGAGGGGGTCGAGCGCGAGATAGGTGCAGCGGTTCACGCTGGTGAGCGTGCGCAGCGGCGCGGTGTCTCCCGCAGCAGTGCGGCTGAAGACCTTCACTCCCGCGGCAGGGTCGTAGTCGGCCACGAAGATCTCACCGTGGCCGGCGTCGACGACGACGCCGATCGGGTTGACGAGGCCGGTCGCCGGCCCCCCGAGCGTTCGCAGCGGGACGGTGTCCCCGTCGGCACCGAGGGGGAATACACTGATCGCCTTCGTGTACGAGTCGACGACGAAGAGCTCGCCATGGACCTCGTCTACCGCGATCCCGATCGGATTGACGAGGCCGGTGGCGGGACCCTGGATCGACCGCAGCGGAGTCACGTCACCGGTGGCCGTGCGCGCGAGGACGTTCACCCGCGAGTAGAGAAGCTCCGCGACGTAGGTCTCCTCGACCGCCCTGGCCGCGGGCGGTGCCGCGAGGAGGGCCGCGAGGGCGGCCGCGAGCACCAGCCCGGTGTACCGCAGAAGGGATGTCGGGATCGGAAGAGCGGGAGCGCGGCGCCGGACGACCATCCTCCACCTCCAGAGCGGGCGCGCTGCGACCGGAGAGGCGTACGGCGCCCGGCGGACGCCCGACGCGAAGATGATACGCCCCGCCAATCGCCGCGAGTAGCCTCTTCCGCGCGACAGCGTCGCCTGGGAGAGAATCCGATCGGAGGAACCATGCAGACCGACTCTCGCCCCCCCGGCCGGCTGGTCGTCGTCGCCACCCCGATCGGGAACCTCGAGGACCTCGCGCCGCGGGCGGCGCGGGCGCTGGCGGAGGCCGACCTCGTGGCCTCGGAGGACACCCGCCACACCGGGCGGCTGCTCGCGCACCTGGGGCTCAAGCGCCCGCTCGTCTCCCTGCACGAGCACAACGAGCGGCAGCGCCTGCCACAGCTGCTCGACCGGCTGGAAGGTGGGGCGACGATCGCGCTCGTCTCCGACGCCGGCACACCGCTCGTCTCCGACCCGGGCTTCGTGCTGGTGCGCGCGGCGATCGCGGCCGGCTTCCGCGTCGAGCCGATCCCCGGGCCGTCGGCGGTGCTCGCGGCGCTGGTCGCGAGCGGTCTGCCCCCCTGTCCGTTCACCTTCGCCGGCTTCCCGCCGCCGAAGAGCGGGCGCCGCCGGAGCTTCTACCGGCGCCTGGCCGAGCTCGGCCACACGGTGGTGCTCTTCGAGTCGCCGCACCGCCTGCTCGCGAGCCTCGCCGACGCCGTGGCCGAGCTCGGCGACCGGCCGGCGGCGATCGGCCGCGAGCTCACGAAACTGCACGAGGAGGTGCTGCGGGGGGGCCTGGCGGCGCTGCGCGAGGGGCTCGCGGCGCGCCCGGCGCTCAAGGGGGAGTTCGCGATCGTGATCGGCGGGAGCGCCGGCGATCAGCCGGCGAGCGAACCCGAGATCCAGCAGCCGCCGAGCACGCGCGTTCCGGAGTAGAAGACCGCCGCCTGCCCCGGCGCCACGCCGCGCTGGGGGGCGGCGAACGCGACCTCCGCGCGGCCGCCCGGGAGCGGCCGCACCCGGGCGGCGACGCCGGGGTGGCGGGAGCGGATCCGCACCGTCGCCTCGACCTCCCCCTCCGGCGCCGGCCCGACCCAGGTGAGCCGCTCGCCGGCGAGGCCATCCGCCAGGAGCTCGTCCGCCCCGCCCACCACCACGCGGTTCTCCTCCGGGAGCACCTGCAGCACGTAGCGCCGCCCACCCGCGGCGAGCCCCAGCCCGCGCCGCTGTCCGACCGTGTAGCGGTAGTAGGGACCGGCGCTGCCGATCGCCGCGCCCGCCGCGTCCACCAGCTCCGCCGGGCGCCCGAGCGGCGCCGCGCCGAACTTCTCCGGAGCCGCGGCCACCTCCGCCTCCACGAACTCGCCGACCCCGCCAGCGACGAAGCAGACCTCCATGCTCTCCCCCTTCTCCGCCACCGGGAGGCCCGCCGCGCGGGCGAGCGCGCGCACCTCTCCCTTGGTCAGCTCGCCCAGCGGGAAGCGGAGCCGGGTGAGCTCGGCGGCGGTGAGCTCGAAGAGGAAGTAGCTCTGGTCCTTCTCCTCGTCCACGGCGCGGTGGAGCTCGGGGCCGTCGGGGCCCGCCACGATCCGCGCGTAGTGGCCGGTGGCGAGGCGCTCGGCGCCGAGCGCGCGGGCGCGGGCCAGGAGCAGGTCGAACTTGATCCAGGTGTTGCAGCGGATGCAGGGCGAAGGGGTGCGGCCCGCGAGGTAGTCGGCCACGAACGGCTCGACCACCTGGGCCCGGAACTCCTCCTCCAGGCGGAGGGTGTAGTGCGGGATCCCCGCCACCGCCGCCACGCGCCGCGCGTCGGCGAGGTCGAGGGCGCCGCAGCAGCGGCCGTGCACGGCCTCCTCCGAGCGGTCCCAGAGAAGCATCGAGAGACCGACCACCGGCCCGCCCTCGCGGGCGAGGAGCCAAGCGGCGACCGAGGAGTCGAGGCCGCCGCTCATCGCCACGGCGGTGAGCCCGCTCATCGCCGCGCCCCCTCGCCGCGCAGCGCCGTCACCGCGGCCGCGAGGGCCGGCACCAGGGCGTCCACCTCGGCATCGGTGTTCGGCAGGCCGAAGCTCAGCCGCACCGAGGCGAGCGCCTCCTCGCGCGGAAGCCCCATGGCGAGCAGCACCGGGCTCGGCTCGACCGCACCGGAGGCGCAGGCCGAGCCGGTCGAGACCGCGTAGCCCGCGAGGTCGAGGCGGATCATCAGCTCCTGGCCGACGAGCCCGGGGAAGGCGACGTGGCTGGTGTTCGGCAGGCGCGGCACGGCGCGGGCGTGGAAGAGGATCCCCGCGATCGCCGCGAGCCCGCGCTCGCACCGGTCGCGCAGCGCCGCGAGCCGGGCCGTGCGATCCGGCAGCTCGCACCGCGCGAGCTCGGCGGCGGCGCCGAGCCCCACGACCGCCGCCACGTTCGTGGTCGAGGCCCGCCGGTGGCGCTCCTGCGCCCCGCCCACCAGCCAGGGGAGGAACGGCGCTCCGCCGCGGAGCACGAGCGCCGCCGCCCCCGCCGGTCCGTGGAACTTGTGGCCGGCGAGGACGAGGTAGTCGGCGCCGAGCGCCGGGAGGTCGACCGGGACCTTCCCCACCGCCTGGACCGCGTCGCAGAGCAGCGGCACGCCGCGCTCGCGGCAGGCGGCGGCGACCGCGGCCACCGGCTGCAGCGTGCCGATCTCGTTGTTCGCGAGCTGGAGCGCGGCGAGGACGCTCTCCGGGCGGAGCGCGGCGAGGAACCGCCCGG
>JAHDVN010000326.1 GCA_023384635.1 Thermoanaerobaculia bacterium | reverse complement strand
GGGGAGGAACGGGGCGGCGAGGGTGTAGATGCGCCCCGGGGGGAGCTCCTTCAGATCGGTGAGCACCCGGTGTACCGGCTGCTCGCCGGCCGCCAGCATCGCGCCGGCGTCGACCGGCGGGGCCAGGCGCGCCGGGTCGAACCAGGCCGGGGGCGCGGCGACGTAGGCCGGCCCGGCGGCCCCGGAGAGGAGGTCCTGCCCGATCTCCCGGCGGAAGAGGTTGACCAGCTCCGCGACCGGCAGGCCGCCGACCGCCGCCGCCTGCTGCAGGGTCGTGGCGCCGGCCACGGTGCGGCGCAGGTCCGGGTTCTTCAGCTTCTCGAATGCGGGCACGCGGGCAACGAGCAGCTCCTCGAGCCGGGGGTACGCCTCGAGGAGATCGAGCAGCTTGGTCTGGGGCGTGACGACGAGCGGTGCGGCGGCAGTCATGGCGGCGTTCCTCACGAGCGGTAGGCGAGGATCCGCTGCTCCCCTTCCAGGGCGCGGTATCCCGCGACGTTCTGCGACACTTCGAGCGTGCCCAGGTACTCTCCCTGCTCGTTGCGCAGGGCGAAGTACTCGATGTGCACGAACTGTTCCCCCTTCTGGATCCAGAACGGGGCGCGGGAGGCGGCGCCGCTGCGGAAGTCCTCGACGATCTTGTCGACGATGTGCGCGCTCGCCGGCGGATGACAGTAGCGCACGTCCCGGTTGAGGATGGCGCGGCTGCGCTGGAAGATCCGCTCCGTGCCCTGCGAGAAGTACTTGACCTTGTCGTTGCGGTCGACGAACGTCATGTCCACCGGCAGCGTGTTCAGGATCGCCAGCAGCTCCTCGACGGTGAAGCCGCCGGTGGGCAGGCGCACGTGGTCGCCGGCCTTGCCGCCGAGCGGCGAGGTGTCCTCCGCCGCCCAGTCGGGGCGCCAGTCGGTCGGCGGGTCGTAGAGGCAGAAGCCGATCTCGAGCGACTGGCGCGCGATCTCGTACCAGTCGCGCTCGGTCAGCGCGTCGAGAGCCATGGGCAGGAGGATCTGCTCCTCCTTGGCCGTCATGTCGGCCACCGCGCGCACGGCCGGAAGCAGCACGATCTCGGCGGCGGCGAGGAAGTCGTCGAGTGTGAGACCCGGCATCGCCAGGACGTCCCTCGCTCCCTCGAGCTGCGCCCGGATCTCGTCGTGCTTGCCCCACATCACCTTCGGCGGGCCGGTGATCCCCTTCTGCTCGAGGAAGGTGAAGAGCAGCAACTCCTTGCGCTGGTAGTGCTTGTCGACGTCCATCAGAGAGTTGAAGGTGCCGCGCAGGCGCAGCACGTGCCCCTCGATCTGCTCGATCTCGCGCTCGGCCAGCCGGGCGACGACCGCCTCGGCGTGCGCGACCAACTTGAGGAGCTCGGCGTTCTCGCGCCGCAGCAGGTCGACCGGGTGGCCGGGAGGCACCGCCCGCATCCCGGAGAGGTCGACCTGGCCGTGGAGCACCGCCGAGTGGGCGTCGCAGAGGCGGAGGATCTCCTCCTCGGGCAGGCCTTCGGCGATCAGCTCCTGCTCGACCTCCACCACCTCGCCGTAGGGAATCGCAGCCAGGCTGGCCAGCAGGTCGCGCCGCACGGTGGCCTCCGGCTCGCCGCCGTGCAGGCGGAGGATCAGCTCCTTCAGGCGGGCCTTGCGGATGCGCGCGTTGTCGAGCAGCTCGCTCATGGAAATCCCTTCTGTCTCGATTCCTAGCAGTGGCTCGGCGAGTCGCGCCGCCAGTAGAGCCACCAGTTGACGGCGAAGACGCCGAGGGCGAAGAGCGACATCGCGGTGTAGGCGGCCACTGGCGTGCCGAAGCGGTCGATGCACCAGCCGAGGAAGATCGGCGGCACGAAGCCGCCGAACGCCCCCAGGCAGCTGACGATGCCGATCACCGCCCCCGCCTCCTTCGGGTTGACCACCGGAATGATCTTGAACACCGAGCCGTTGCCGAAGCCCGAGGCGGCGCAGATCACGAGGATCGTCGCGAAGAAGCCGGGAAAGGCGTCCGGCGCGAGAAAGGCCGAGAGGCTGAACCCGCCCACCGCCATCACCGCGACGGCGATCGCGGTCATGCGGCCGGCGCCGAAGCGGTCGGCCGCCCAGCCCCCCGCCGGCCGCATCAGGGTCGCCACGAGCGGCGCGAACGGCGCGTAGAGGAACGGGCTCGGCGCCCCGCCCGGGGCGTTGGCGAAGACCTCGCGGATCACGAGCGGGAGCGAGGCCCCCATCGCCACGAAGCAGCCGAAGGTGAGGAAGTAGAGGAGCGAGATCGTCCATGTGTGCCGGTCGCGCGCCACCCCGAGCTGCGAGGCGAGCGACTTCGGCTGCATCGGGAAGTCCTTGGTCCAGAACCAGATCGCCGCCGTGCAGAGGAGCACGAACGGGATCCAGACGTAGGCCGCGTTCTGCAGGTAGAGGGTGCGCTCGCCGCCGCCGGGGAGCGCCACACTCTGCCCGCCGCCGGCGAGCGTGTCGAAGAGGGCGGCGCCGATCACCGCCGGGACCGTGAACTGGGCGATCGTGACGCCGAGGTTGCCGAGCCCGTTGACGCCGAGCGCCATCCCCTGCCGGCTCTTCGGGAACCAGAGGTTCACCACACCCATCGAGGTGGCGAAGTTGGCGCCGGCGATGCCGGTGATCGCGGCCCAGAAGAGGAGCCACCCGAACGAGGTCGAGGGGTCGGAGAGCACCCGTCCGGCGCCGATGCAGGGAATGAGGAGGAGCAGCGTCACCGCCGCGTAGGCGCGCCGGCTGCCGAAACGGGAGACGAGGAGGCCATAGGGGATGCGCAGCAGCGAGCCGAGGACGGTCGGCGTGGCGGTGAGCCAGAACGCCTGCTGCTTGGTGATCGCGAAGCCGGCGTCGCGGAGCCGAACGGTGACCGCCGACCAGAGGAACCAGACGCAGAACGAGAGCGTGAGCGCGGCCACGCTGACCGCCAGCGTGCGCCAGGCGAGCGCCGAGTCGGGAAACGCCTCGGTTCGCGCCGCGACGGGCTTCTGGGCGCGCAGTGGCTGCGGCAGGAAGCGCAGCAGTCCGACGCCGGTGAGGAAGAGGGCGAGCGAGGCGTAGAAGGCGGGCCAGACGATCGAGCGGTCGCCGCCGAGGGCGGTGTGGAGGCCCGCCACGAGCAGCCAGATCTGGAGCGAGACGATGACCACGAGCAGTGCCACCACGGCGGCGAGCACGAGGTTCGTCTTCGTCGGATGGGCCTGCGCCTGGGCGCGGCGGAAATCGCTCACGAGCGCTCCTCCCCGGTCAGCACGAGGTCGCCGCCGCGCACCTCGACCGCGAAGCGGCGCAGGCCCCGGGGCGGCGGCCCCTGCAGGACGGCGCCGCTCCTCGCGTCGAAGGCGCCGTTGTGGCAGGGGCACTCGATCCGTCCGCTCTCCGGCGCGTAGAAGACGGCGCAGGAGAGGTGGGTGCACTTCGTCTCGTAGGCGCGGTAGGTCGCCTCGTCGAGGCGGACCACGAAGGCGGGGACGTTCGTGCCGGGGACCACGAAGGGGAGGCTCGCGCCGACCGGCAGCTCGTCGATGCCGCAGAGGCGGGCCCCGCCCTCCGGCAGCTCGGGCTGCGCCACCAGGTCGTCCTTGATCGCGATCATCCCGCTGCCGGCGGCGAAGCCGCCCGAGACGAGGACCAGGTACTTGGCGAACTCGCGCCGGTTGACGTGCTGCGCCTCGGCGCGCTCCACCGGGAAGTCGGTCCGCCAGGCGGGCCGGGGCGGCAGGCGTTCGTCGTCGCTCATCGTCGCTCTCCTCGCGGTGCCCGGGTCAGTCGACCACGAGCTGCCGGCTGCCCTTGGGCATCATCACGTGGACCCGGGTGCGCACGGTTTGATTTCCGAACCGGAACTCGCGCACCGGCTCGCTCGCCGGCCGCATCGCCGCCATCTCGGCGCGGGTGCCGTAGTAGAGGGCGCCGCTCGGGCAGACGGTGGCGCACATCGGCTTGCGGCCGGCGCTGGTGCGGTCGTAACAGAGGTTGCACTTCATCATCAGCTGCATCGGCTCGATCTTCTGGGGCACCCCGAACGGGCAGGCGAGCACGCAGTTCGAGCAGGCGATGCA
>JAHDVN010000325.1 GCA_023384635.1 Thermoanaerobaculia bacterium | reverse complement strand
TGGACGGGCCCGGACGGCACCGAGCTCCTCCTCGTCGACGGCGCGGGGAGCGACGAGGAGCTCGCGGCGCCCTGCGGCGAAGGGACGCTGCGGCTCGCGGCGGCGCATCTCCCGGCGCCGGCGCGGGCCCTCTTCGCACTGGCGGTGCGCGACTTCGTGCCGCCGCCGCGGCGCGAGGCCTCGGTCTCCGAGCGGCTGGTGGGGACGAGCCCGGCGATGCGCGCCGCGGTCGAGCGCCTCCACCGCCTCGGCCCGACGCCGATGCCGGTTCTCCTGCTGGGGGAGACCGGCACCGGCAAAGAGCTGGCGGCGCGCGAGCTGCACCTCCGCAGCCCGCGCCGCGGCGGGCCGTTCGTTCCGGTCAACTGCGCCGGCCTGACCGAGACGCTGATCCACTCCGAGCTCTTCGGGCACGCCCGGGGCGCCTTCACCGGCGCCGACCGCGACCGGATGGGGTTCTTCGAAACCGCCCGGGGCGGGACCCTCTTCCTCGACGAGATCGGCGACCTGCCGCTCGGGGTCCAGGGGAGCCTGCTCCGCGTGCTGCAGGAGAGCGAGGTGCGCCGGCTGGGCGAGAGCCTGCCGCGCAAGATCGACGTGCGGCTGGTCGCCGCCACCCACCGCGACCTCGCGGCCATGGTGCGCGCCGGGAGCTTCCGCGAGGACCTCTATTTCCGTCTCAAGGTGGCGCGCGTCGAGCTGCCGCCGCTGCGCGAGCGGGGCGACGACGTGCTGCTCCTCGCCGAGACGCTCCTCGCCCGCGCCGCCGGGCCGGGGCCGCCGGTCCGGCTTTCGCGCGAGGCGCGGGCGCGGCTCCTCGCCCACCGCTGGCCGGGCAACGTCCGGGAGCTCGAGAACGTGCTGCGCTTCGCGGCGGCGCTGGCAGAGAGCGGGACGATCCAGCCTGCCGACCTCGACCTCGGGGAGCCCGGCGCGCCCGAGGCCCCCCACGGCCCGGGGGAGTACCACCGCCGCCTCGAGGCGCTCCGGCGCCGCCTCGTCGAGGAGGCGATGCGGGCGGCGGGCGGCCGGCAGGCGGCGGCCGCCCGCTGGCTGGGGGTGAGCCGCCAGACCCTCTCCTATCTCCTGCAGCGCTACCGCCCCGGGGCGCCGCCGTGAGCGGGCCGCTGGCGAGGCGGCTGGCCTGGACCCCGCTGACGGCTCTCGCCGTCGCGACGGCCGTCTTCCTCCTCCTCCACCTCGTGCCGGGCGATCCGGTGGCGATGATGCTGGGAGAGGGGGCCGAGGCCGCGGAGGCGGAGCGGTTGCGCGCCGACCTGGGGCTCGACCGGCCGCTGGTCGCGCAGTACCTCTCGTATCTCGCCGGCCTCGCGCGCGGGGATCTCGGCGAATCGCTCCACTTCCGCCGGCCGGTCGCGGCGCTGCTCGGCGAGACGCTGCCGGCCACCCTGGAGCTGGCGCTCGCCGCGATGGCGGCGGCGGTCGCCGTGGCCCTGCCGCTCGGGCTCCTCGCCGCCAGCCGCCGCGGGCAGAGCGCCGACCGGCTGGCGCGCGGCTTCGCGCTCGTCGGCGTCTCGATGCCGAGCTTCTGGCTGGGGCCGCTGCTGATCCTCCTCTTCTCCATCCAGCTCGGCTGGCTGCCGGTCTCGGGGCGCGGGGGAGCGGCGAGCCTCGTGCTGCCGGCCCTCACCCTCGGCCTCGGGCTCGCCGCCCTGCTGACCCGCATGGTCCGCACCTCCGTGGCCGAAGAGCTCGCCCGGCCGTACGTCACCACCGCGCTCGCCAAGGGGCTCTCCCGGCGCGAGGCGCTCTGGCGCCACGCGCTGCCCAACGCCCTGATCCCGGTGGTCACGGTGCTCGGACTGCAGTTCGGCTCGCTGCTGACCGGGGCGATCCTGACCGAGACGATCTTCGCCTGGCCGGGCCTCGGGCGGCTCCTGATCCAGTCGATCCGGCTGCGCGACTACCCCCTGGTGCAGGGGGCGGTGCTCCTGATCGCCGGCATCTACCTCCTCGTCAACTTGGCGACCGATCTCCTCTACGCGCGGCTCGACCCGCGCGTGCGCCTCGGCGGCGAGGAGGGCGCGTGACCGGCGCCGCCGGCGTGGGCCGCGCCGTGGCGCCGTGGCGCCGCCGGCGGCCGCCGCGCGACGCGCTCGTCGGCGGCGCGCTGGTGGCGGCGCTCGCGCTGGCGGCGCTCCTCGCCCCCTGGCTCGCCCCGTTCGATCCCGCCGAGCAGCGGCTCGAGCAGCGCCTCGAGGGGCCGAGCGCGGCCCACCCGCTCGGCCTCGACGAGCTCGGCCGCGACGTCCTCTCGCGGCTCCTCCACGGCGCCCGCGTCTCGCTCCTGGTGGGCCTCTCGGTCGTCTTCCTCGCGGGCCTCCTCGGCGGCGCCGCCGGGGCGCTGGCGGGCTGGAGCGGGGGAGCGATGGACGCGGCGCTCATGCGCCTCGCCGACGTCGTCCTGGCCTTTCCGGGGATCCTGCTCGCGATCGCGCTGGTGGGCGTGCTGGGGCCGGCGCTGGAGCACCTGATCGCGGCCCTGGTGGCGATCGGCTGGGTCGGCTACGCGCGCCTGCTGCGCGCCCAGGTGCTCGCCTGGCGGGAGCGGGAGTTCGTCCTCGCGGGCCGGGCGCTCGGCCTGCCTCCCTGGCGGCTGCTGCTCCGCCACCTGCTGCCGAACGCGCTCCCCCCGTTCCTCGTCCAGGTGAGCCTCGGCATGGCGGGGGCGATCCTCGCGGAGGCCAGCCTCTCCTTCCTCGGCCTCGGGATCCAGCCGCCGACCCCGTCCTGGGGGGCGATGATCAACGCCGGCCGCGGCCACCTGCTCGACGCCCCGCACCTGACCCTCTTTCCGGGGCTCGCGATCCTCGCCGCGGTGCTGGGTCTCAACTTCCTCGGCGACGGCTTGGTCGAGGCGCTCGACCCCGAGCGGCGGCCCTGACCGCGGCCGGACCCCCTGCTACACTGGGTTCCGACCGCTTCGGCGAGGAGGCCCCATGCCACGACGCCCCACCCGACCCCCGGCCGGAGAGGGGGGCCCTCCGCTCCTCACCCTCACCGAGCTCGCGCGCCGGGCCGGCATCTCCACCGGCACCGCCCACCGCTACCGCCAGGAGCTGGGCGGGCGGCTGCCGTCGGTCGGGGAGGGGCGGACGGCCCGCTTCCCGGAGGAGGCGGTGGAGCTCCTCCTGGCGCTGCGCGAGGAGAAGGCACGGCGCAAGGGGGGGCGGCCGCCGGGCCGCGCGCCCCGGCCGCCCGCCGCGGCGGCTGGCGAGACCCCCGCCGGTCTGCTCTCGCTGCGGCGGATCGGCAAGCTCACCGGCATCTCGTACCCCACGCTGCTGCGCTACCTCGCCCGCCACGGCGAGCAGATCCCGCAGGTCGGCAGCGGCCGGCGCCGGCGCTTTCCGCCGGAGGCGGTGGCGGTCTTCGCGGGGCTCGGGGCGAGCCGCGGCCGGCGTCCCCGGGCGGCGGCGGGGGAGAAGCCGGCCGCGCGTCCGCGGCGGGGCGGCGAGCCGGCCCTGATCCGCCGCTTGCAGGCGCTCGAGGAGGCGCATGCCGAGCTCACCCGGCAGCTGCGGCGGTTGCAGCAGCTGCTCGACCGGCCCTGGACGGTGACGGTCAAGCGCGGCCGCGCGCTGCGCGACGACGAGCCCCGCTCGCCGCGCCGCGGGCGAGGTGGTCCCAGCCGAGCTCCGGAAGGGGGGCCCAGGCCCCCGCGCGGCCGGCGAGGATCCGGCGGTCCCTCGTGATCCAGCCCACCTCGCGGGCGGCGAGCGCCGCCGGCGGCGCGGCGCCCCCGGGCAGGGGGAAGAGCAGCACGTCGTCCTCCCCGCCGCCGAGCGCCAGCGCCCGCGGGTCGAGGCCGAGGCGGGTCGCGAGCTCCGCGAACTCTCCGGCGAGCGGCAGCCGGTCGAGCTCCAGCCGGGCGCCCGTCCCGCTCGCGGCGCAGAGGCGATGGAGGTCGCGGGCGAGGCCGTCGGAGAGGTCGATGGCGGCACCCGCGCGCCGCGAGCGGGCGAGCCAGCGCCCCAGCGCGAGCTGCGGCACTGGCTGGAGATGGCGGGAGATCGCCCGCCTGGCGGCCGGCGCCAGCGCCCGGGC
>JAHDVN010000324.1:2343-4068 GCA_023384635.1 Thermoanaerobaculia bacterium | reverse complement strand
AACCCGCTGGCGGCGCTCGCCCTGCTCGACCTGGCGGGGCCGGGCGGCGAGGCGCGCTTCGCCCGCGAGGCCGAGGCCGTAGTGCGGGCCTTCGCGGGCCAGCTGGCGCGCTCGCCGGAGGGCACCTGCACCCTGGCGCTGGCGGCGCGGCGGCTGGCGCTCCGGGAGCAAGGAGCCCCCGGCGGACCCGGCGGCGCGATCGGGCAGCTCGAGCGGGAGGCGCGCGGCGTCGTCGCGGTGCGCGCCGAGACGGCGGGGGAGCGGGCGATCCGCGTTCGGCTGGCGATCGCTCCCGGCTGGCATCTGCAGCCGAATCCGGCGCCGGAGGGGATGGTCCCGCTCGCTCTCCTCGGCGCGCCGGGCGCGCTCGCGGAGGTCCGTTACCCGGAGCCCGAGGTGGACGCGGACGGCGTGCCACGCCTCGAGGGCGAGGTGGAGATCTCGGCCGTCCTCGGCGACCCGCCAGCACCGCTGCGGCTCCGGTTCCAGGCCTGCGACGAGCGCCGCTGCCTGCCGCCCGTCGAGGTGCCGGTTCCCCGGCCGGGGGGGTGAGCCGGGCCGCCGCTCTGTCACGCGGTCGTCGAGCCGCGGCGGGCCGTTTTCGCCGCGGCGCGTCGTAGGATCTCCGCGCGGACTGCGGGCGGCCCTCCGGGCCCCCACCGGGAGGTGCGATGGCCCAACCCGATTTCGAGACCGTCTACGCCGGATACCCGCGGGCGCTCGAGGCGCTTCCCCCCGCGCGGCTCGAGGAGGGGGCCTACCGCGTCCGCTACGCGGGGAGCGCCGCCGACCTCGAGGCCGTGCTGCGCCTCCGCTTCGAGGTCTTCAACCGGGAGCTCGGCGAGGGGCTCGCGAGCTCCTGGGAGACCGGCCGCGACGAGGACGAGTTCGACCCGTTCTGCCATCACCTGATGGTCGAGCACCCGGCCTCGGGGGCGGTGATCGGCACCTACCGGATCCAGACCGCGGAGATGGCGGCCGCGGGGCGCGGCTTCTACTCCGGGACCGAGTTCGACCTCGCGCCGCTGCCCGCCGCGGTCGTGGCCGACGCGGTGGAGGTCGGGCGGGCCTGCATCCACCGCGACCACCGGCTGCGGCCGGTGCTCTTCCTGCTCTGGAAGGGGCTCGCGCTCTACATGACCCACGCCCGCAAGCGCTACCTCTTCGGCCCCTGCTCGCTCACCTCGCAGGACCCGTGGGTGGGGAAGCGCGCTCTCGACCGGCTGCAGCGCGAGGGGAGAATGCACCCGGCGATCGAGGTGGGGGCGTTGCCTGGCTTCGAGTGCCGCTGGCAGGGCGCGCCGCCTTCCGAGACGGCGGCGGAGATCGAGCTGCCGCCGCTCTTCGACATGTACCTGCGCTATGCTGGCAAGGTTTGCGGACCGCCGGTGATCGACCGCCGCTTCGGGACGATCGACTTCCTCGTCCTCTTCGACCTCCAGGACCTGAGCCCACGCGCACGCCGGATGTTCTTCGGCTGAAAGCGGGGGCGTGGCGCCGGGTGCGGGGTGTCCTGCGCCTCCTCGGCGTCGCCGGCGCGACCCTCCTCGCCTACGGCAGCATCCTCCTCGCCCTGCCGCTCCTCTTCGCCCTCCCGCGCGCCCGCGCGCGCTGGCAGGACTTCTGGATGTGGGCCTGGTCGCGGATGTTGCTGGCCCTCTTCGCGGTGCGCGTGCGCGTCGTCGGCACGGCGCCGGCGCGGCCCGCCGTGCTCGCCAGCAACCA
>JAHDVN010000324.1:0-2333 GCA_023384635.1 Thermoanaerobaculia bacterium | reverse complement strand
TCCTACCTCGACATCCCGCTCCTGGGGGCGTTCGCGCCCTGCGTCTTCGTGGCCAAGGGAGAGATCGGCGGCTGGCCGTTCGCCGGGGCGGTCTGCCGCGCCGTGAACACGGTCTTCATCGACCGCACGCTGAAGCGCGACATTCCGCGCAGCCTCGAGGCGATCGCGGGCCTCGTCGCGCGCGGCCAGCGAGTCGCGGTCTTCCCCGAGGCGACGAGCGGCTCCGGGGCGCGGGTGCTCCCGTTCCGCTCGCCGCTGCTCGAGCTGCCGCTGCGGCTGGGGCTTCCCGTCCACCCGGTCACGATCTCCTACGCGACGCCGGAGGACGAGCCGCCGGCCTACCTCGCGATCTGCTGGTGGGGCTCGATGCCGCTGCCGCCGCACGTCTGGGAGCTCGCCGCCCTCGACCGGATCGACGCCACCCTCGTCTTCGGCCCGCCGGAGAGCGGCGGCGACCGCAAGGCGGTGGCCGCGCGCCTGCAGGCCGCCGTCGCGGCGGCGTTCGCGCCGCTGCCGCAGCCGGCGTGGCCGGAGGAGGAGGGGAGAGGCGAGGGGGAGACGAAGGGCCGGAGCGAGGAGAGCCCGTAGAAAGGAAACGGGGGAGGTCCGACTGCTACCTCCCCCGTCGACTCACCGAGCCCGCGATCCGCGCGGCCGTTGAGGCCTGATTGCCGTGCGGTGTGGCAACCGCGATCGGTGTGGCGAGTTCAGATCGCGGCTCGGGTGGTGGCCCCCCGGAATCGACCTGCTGGTGTTTCCGACCCCGGGGGCTGAAACGGGCCCGGTGGAGTCATTCGCACCTCCTCGTCAATGCCTGCATTGTGCGCCTCGCGGCGCCGTTTGTCAATCTCCGTGGCGCTCAGCGCGCCGGGCTCGGCGCGCTCGCGACGGGAGCGAGACGGTGCCGCCAGATCTTCGCGAGGAGCTCGCCGGGAGGCGTCGGCCGGGCGCCGCGCGCGCGCTGCACGGCGCCGATCGCGAAGGCGAGGCGCCACTGTCCGGCGAGCGTCCGCCAAGCGGCGACGAGACCCGCCTGCGGATCGTAGATGTGCGTCATCTCGGAGGAGACCCCGTTGAGCTCGAGCACGCGAAATGGCCCGCCGGCTCGCAGGGCCGCGGCAGTCGGCGCACGCAGGTCGAAGCGCCCGAAGGAGAAGCCGGCGAAGCCGGCCACCATCCGGTCGAGGGCGGCGGCGAGCTCGGGCGTGCGCAGCCGCGTGCCGTCGCGGAACACGGTGCCGCGGCAGTGGTTGCCGATCTCGGTCAGCGCGATCCGCTCGCCGGGCGCGGGCACTTCGTCCAGGCGATCGACGTGCAGGTCGAGGAAGAAGCGCGCCATCGCCACCGCGCGGTCGTCGGCGAGGAGGAGCTCCTCGAGCGTGCGCCGTCCGTCGCCGGTCACCTGCGGGAACTCCTTGGCGGTGATCGAGAGCACCTCGCCGTGCGGCGAGCCGGGCGGCCGTGCGTAGAAGACTCCGTACTCCTCTCCGGGTACGTGCTCCTGCACCAACAGGGCGCGGGGCGTGCCGGCGAGATAGCGTGTCGCCTCCTCCTCGCTCCGCACCACGGCGACGCCGCGCCCGCGCTCGCCGACGTCGGGCTTGAGCACCACCGGGAAGGCGAGGCCGAGATCGGTGATCGCCGCGCGCAGGTGCTCCCGCCGCGCGGCAGGGTCCTCCCCCGCCGGCAGGAACGCGAAGCGCGCCACCGAGGCGGCGGCCTCCCCTTCGGGATCGCTCGCGAGGGCGCCGAGGATGGCGGCCTTCGACTCGCCGACGAAGCCGCCGTCGGGGATCCCCGGGTTGGCGGCGGTGAAGAGAGTGAGGCAGCGGTGCCGCAGGCCGAGCGCGAGGACCCAGAGCACGATCGGCAGCTGCACGAGCCAGAGCGGCCAGAACTCCCAGTGGCGGAGCCGGCGCCAGCGGGAGAGGAGGAGGCGCCGCCCGCGCCAGGTGACGAGACCGGAGATCACCCCGGCGAGGAGCCAGAGAAGGGCGGGAACGAGGAGCAGGAGCCAGAAAGGGGCGTGCGGGAGGCGCCAGAGGAACGCGAGCAGGCCACGCCCGGCCACGGCCGAGACGCCGACGAGGAGCGGCGTCCAGAGCGCCGCCGCGACCAGGAGCCAGCGCGCGAAGCGACGCCCCGGCACCTGCAGCAGCCCGGCCGCGAGGTAGGTGGCGGAGCGCGTCCCCGGCGTGAAGCGGCTCACCAGGATCACTCGCGGTCCCTCCTCGACGAACCAGCGCGCGGCGCGCCGCAGGGCCGGCTCCGACACGAACCAGCGGAGCGGCGCGCGGCGCACGGCGATGCGCCCGAAGCGGCGGCCCGCGGCG
>JAHDVN010000323.1:258-4077 GCA_023384635.1 Thermoanaerobaculia bacterium | reverse complement strand
TGTCGCGGTTGCCGGGCAGCTGGTCGCACTTGTGGCCGTGCTCGCGGCCGCCCTGGCCGTTGCCCTGGCCGGTGATCGTGCCGTAGCCGCAGTACGGCCGCCCGAGCCGCCCGCTCGCGAGCACGACGTTGATGCAGGCGAGGACGTTCTCGACCCCCTTGGTGTGGTGCTCGATGCCGCGGGCGTGGAGGAGGAAGCTGGTCTTCGCCCGCCCCCACCACTCGGCGGCCTGCGCGATCGCCGCTGCCGGCACCCCGGTCGTCCGCTCGGCCCAGTCGAGGTCGTACTCGGCCACCGCGGCCGCCGCCTCGGCGAAGCCGCTGGTGTGGGCGTCGACGAACTCGTGGTCGATCCAGTCGCGGTCGATCATCTGCTTCAGGATCGCCCCGAAGAGCGCCGAGTCGCGCCCGGGCCGCACCGGCAGGTGGAGGTCGGCGGTGCGCGCGATCGGGGTCACCCGCGGGTCGACCACGATCAGCTTCGCGCCGCGGTCGCGCGCCTGCCAGATCCAGTGGGTGAGGGTGGGGAAGGTCTCGCTGACGTTCGCCCCCGCGACCAGGATGACCTCGGCGCCGGCGAGGTCGGCGTAGGTGTTCGAAGCGCGGTCGAGGCCGAACGCCTTCTTGTTGCCCGCCCCGGCGCTCACCATGCAGAGCCGGCCGTTGTAGTCGAGGTTGCGGGTGCGGAAGGCGACCCGCGCCAGCTTGCCGATGAGATAGCTCTTCTCGTTGGTCAGCGAGACCCCGGAGAGGAGGGCGAAGGCGTCGCGCCCGTACCTCTCCTGGATCCGCTTCACCTCGGCCTCGACGCGGTCGAAGGCGCGCTCCCAGGCGAGCGGCCGGAACCCCTCCCCTTCGACGCGTTCGACCGGGGCGAGCAGCCGGTCGGGGTGGTTGTTCTGCAGGTAGCGCTGGACCCCCTTCGGGCAGAGCCGCCCCTCGTTGAAGGGGAACTCCTCCCAGGGGTCGAAGCCGACCACGCGGTTGCCCTTGACCAGCAGCTTGATCCCGCACTGCATGCCGCAGAAGCAGCAGTGGGTGGGCACCACCGCGTCCGGCTCGGAGCGGCCGCGGAAGCCCTCCGCGGGGGGGTAGTTCAGGTGCGGGCCGAAGCGCTCCACGAGCCGCTCGGCGGGGATCGGAAGTCGGGCCATGGTCGCTCTCCCGGGTTCTCAGCCGAAGAGGGAGCCGGCGCGCCGGCGGGCCTCGAGGTGGGCGCGGGCGAGCGCGGCGCGCTTGCCCTGGGGCGAGAGGTCGAGGTGCGAGGTACCGTCGGCGAGGGAGAAATCGAAGCCGACCTCCTTCGCCACGCCTTTCAGGTCCTCGACGTGCAGGCGCGAGGCGAACGCCTCGCCGGTGTGGGGGCAGACCGCCTGCTCGCCCGCCTCGCCGACCGCCCGGTAGAGGGCGACGCCGAGCTGCGCCGGGCGCTGGAACAGGTGGAAGAACTTCCCGAACGGCAGCCAGACGAGGAGCAGGATCACCGAGATGGCGTGGGTGATCGCCATGAAGGCGTGGGCCCGCCCCTGCATGAACTCGTAGTCCCAGGTCAGGCCGAGGCCGGTGAGCGCGACGAGCAGGAGCACGAGCAGCGGCAGGAAGTCGTGCTCGAAGGTCTGGGTGGCGAGCTGGCCGCCGTCGGTCAGGCGCCGGCGCACGAACCAGAGCGCGCCCGCGATGACCATCACCGAGGAGAGGTTCAGGGCGTGGAAGAGGGCGAGCGCGGTGAGCGAGCCGAGCGGGAACTCGAACGCCGCGAAGCCGAAGAGGTGGGCGACGTAGGTGTCCGTGCCCCCCGGGGCGAGCGTGAAGTGGATCCAGCCGAAGGTCAGCGGCAGGGTGATCGCGAAGGCGGAGAGGCAGCCCCAGGAGAGGAGCCAGTGGGCCACGCCCCGCCAGGGGGAGCGGCGGAAGATGAAGGTCTGGCCGACGAGGTCGCCGAAGGCCCGGCGCAGGAGGAGCGCGAAGTGGGCCGGGAAGCGGCGCGAGAAGAGGAGCCGCCAGCCGGCGCGCCAGTAGAGGCGCGTCGGCGGCCGCTGGAGCCAGACCGCGTAGCGGTAGACGATGCCGAAGCAGGCGAAGAGCGTGCCGAAGAGGTACGCCACCAGCGCCCCGTCGAAGTGCTGCAGGTTGCGCGAGCCGACGAGCACCGCGGCGACGAGGCCGAGGGTCCAGAGCGCCGCCCAGGCGAGGGCCCGGGGGTTCAGTGTCGAGAGCATCGCACCTCCCTTCCCTGGGGACGACCGTAGCGCCCCCGGCAGGAGGGAGGAATGACGGATGTCAGCTTTTCGCGGGCTTCCTTTTCGGAGCCCCGGGTCCCGTTTCGCGGGCGGTCAGAGCGCCAGCGCGACGTCCACCGTCGAGTCCTCGCCGATCCGCACCTCGAAGCCGCGCCGCTCGAAGACGGCGATCATCGGCCGGTTCGAGGTGGAGGTCTGGGCCACGATCCGCTTCAGGTTCCAGCCGCGCGCGATCTCGATGCAGGTGTCGGTCAGGATCGAGCCGAGCTCGCGGCTCTGCCAGGCGTCGACCACCAGCACCGCGTACTCCACCTCCTCGTGGCCGGGGTCGGCGATCAGGCGGCCGACGCCGATCAGCCTGCGTTCTCCCTCCGCCTCGATCTCGGCGACGATCGCGATCTCGCGCGCGTAGTCGATGTAGCAGTGCCGGGTCGCCACCTCGTGGGTCGCCCAGTTGAAGAGCGAGCGGAAGCGCGAGTAGAGCGACTCGCGCGAGCAGCTGGCGAGCATGGCGAGCCAGAGCGGCTCGTCCTCGGGCTTGATCGGGCGCAGCGTCACCGGCGTGCCGTCGCCGAGCGCGATCCGCCGCACCAGCCGCTCCGGGTAGGGGCGCAGCGCCAGGTGCGGGTACGCCTCGTCGAGGGCGCCGTCGGGGAGGCGGTCGAGGACCACCCGGGCGTCGAGCGCGATCACCTCCTCCGGCGTCGCCAGCAGCGGGTTGACGTCGAGCTCGGCGACCTCCGGGTAGTCGGCGGCGAGGTAGGAGAGGCGGATCAGCACCTCGACGAGGCCGTCGACGTCGACCGGCCGGCGGCCCCGGTAGCCGGCCAGCAGCGGCCAGAGCCGGAGCGACTCGAGCATCCGCCGCGCCAGCCGCTCGTTGAGCGGCGGGAAGCCGAGGGCGCGGTCGCCGAGGAGCTCGGCCCCCACCCCGCCCATGCCGGCCATCATCACGGTGCCGAAGACCGGGTCGCGCTTGATCCCGAGGATCAGCTCGGCGGCGTCCCGGGCGTGCACCATCCGCTGCACCGTCACGCCGGCGAGGCGGGCCTCGGGCCGCCGCTCCCGCGCGCTGCGCACGATCTGGTCGAACGCCGCGCGGACCATCTCGGCGCTGCCGAGGTCGAGCGCCACGCCGCCGACGTCGGTCTTGTGGGTGATGTCGGGGGAGTGGATCTTGAGCACCACCGGGTAGCCGATCTCCTCGGCGAGCGCCGCCGCCGCGGCGGGATCGGCGGCCGGCCGCGCCCGCACCACGGGGATGCCGTAGGCGTGGAGGAGCTCCTTGGAGACCTCCTCGGAGAGGGTGCCGGCGCCGCGGATCCAGCGGGCGACGAAGGCCCGCTTCGCCTCGGCGCGGTCGAAGGGGAGCTGGATCGCCACGTCCTTCGGCGTCTCGTAGAGGGTCTCGAGGTTGCGCGCGTAGGCGACCAGGGTCATGAAGGCGCGCACCGCCTGCTCGGGGGTCTGGTAGGCGGCCACCCCGGCCTCGGCGAGGACGGCGAGTCCCTCGCGCATCGCCCGCCCGCCGAGCCAGGCGGCGAGCACCGGCTTCGGGCCCTTCTCGGCGAGCCGCGCGA
>JAHDVN010000323.1:0-248 GCA_023384635.1 Thermoanaerobaculia bacterium | reverse complement strand
GGGTTGGTCATCGCCTGGGGGGTGAGGATCACGAGCAGGGCGTCCACCCCGGGGTCGGCCAGCACCGTCTCGACCGCCTTCTCGAGCCGCCGCGAGGGGGCGTCGCCGAGGACGTCGACCGGGTTGCCGTGCGACCAGGCCGGGGGCAGGCACTCGTCGAGTGCGGCGAGTGTGGCCGGGGCGAGGGCGGCGAGCTCGCCGCCCTGGGCCACCAGCGCGTCGGTCGCCACCACGCCGGGGCCGCCGGC
>JAHDVN010000322.1 GCA_023384635.1 Thermoanaerobaculia bacterium | reverse complement strand
GAGGCGGCGCCGCGCGCGGGCGAGCGGCTCGCCGGCCTCGCGCGCGAGGCGGTCGCAGAGGCGCGCGAGGGCGACCTCGGCGCCGCGCAGGCGCTCGACCAGGAGCTCCGCCGCCTTGGTCGGCGTCTTCGCCGCGGTGTGGGCCACGAGGTCGGCCACCGACTGGTCGATCTCGTGCCCGAGGCCGGTGACGACCGGCAGCGGCGAGCGCGCCACCGCCTCGGCGATCGAGCGGCTGTCGAAAGCGGCGAGGTCGGTGCGCGAGCCGCCGCCGCGCACCAGCGCGATGCAGTCGAGCGGCCGGCGGCCGAGGGTGGCGAGCGCCGCGGCCACCTCGCGCTCGGCCGCGCGCCCCGGCCCCGCGGCGAGGACGCAGGCGACGCGGAACGGGTAGCCGCTCTCGGCCAGCGTGGACAGGAAGTCGTGGTAGGCGGCGCTCCCCTCGGAGGTCACGAGCCCCACCGCGAGCGGCAGCGCCGGGAGCGGCAGCGCGCGGTTGCGCCCCGCGAGGCCGGCGGCCTCGAGCGCGGCGATCGTCTCGCGCCGGCGCCGCTCGAGCTCGCCCAGGCCGAAGACCGGGTCGACCTCGCGCACCTGGAGCTGCAGCCGCCCGCCGGGAGGGTAGAAGTCGACCGTCACCCGGCAGCGCAGGAGCAGGCCGTCGGTGAGCTCCTGGCCGGTGGCGGCGAGCACGGGGCGTACCTTCGCCAGCTCGCCCCGCCAGACCACGGCGTCGAGGCGGCCGGCGAGGCCTTCGCCGTCCCCCTTCTCGACCAGCTCGAAGTAGAGGTGTCCCGCGCTCGACAGGCGGGCCCGCTGCACCTCGCCCGCCACCCAGACCGACTCGAAGGCGGCCGCGAGCAGGCCCCGGATCTCGCGCCCGAGCTCGGCGACCGAATAGGTGGTCTCGAAGCGCGGCAGGGCCACGGCCGCCCTGTCTACTGGAACGACTTCAGCTCGTCGGAGGAGGCGATCGGGAGCCCTTCGGCCCACTCGAGCGCCTTCTTGTCGCCGGCCAGCCGCTTGTCGAGGAAGGCGGTCGCCTCGGCGCGGCTCGTGAAGAGGCGCCAGATGAAGGTGTGCCCGGCCGGAGCGGTGAAGTAGGTGTAGTCGCGGGCGCCGCCGCCGGGCGTCATGCCGAGGTCGCGGTCGCCGTTCACCCCCACGCAGGCCATGCCGATCGCGCGGTGGGCGAGCGCGAGCGCCTTGAGCGCGTCCTCGTACTCGGGCAGCTCCTCCTTCGACTGCGGGCTGTGGAGGAGTGCCAGGCGCGCCGAGTCCTCCTCGCCGAGGAGGTTGTAGCTGAGGTCGAGGCGGTCCATGGCGTCCTTCGTCTCCGAGGTGGCGACGAAGACGTCGTCGGTGCCGACCACCTTGTAGGCGACGCAGAACGCCTCGGTCTCGAAGCGGGGGAACGCCTCGGCGAGGATCCCCTCGTCCTCGACGGTGAAGTAGTAGAGTCGGTTCAGCAGTCGGCGCGGCGACATAGGGCGGTCTCCTGGGTTCGACGGGACGGCTGCGCTCAGGCCCGGTGGTGCTCGGGGTCGGCGTGCCCCGCCCGGCATGCGGGAGCGGTACTCTAGCAAAGGCTAGCAAAGAGCGAGCCATGGCCCAGGCAGGACCCGGACCGACCCCCTCTCCTTCCCCGCCCGGGCGTGCCGGTCGCGCCGGCCGTGCCGAGTTGCCGCGCGAGCTCCCCGCCGCCCTGCTCTGGGTCGACCCGCCGGCGGCGGCCGCGCCCGCGCCGGCGGGGGCCCTGCACGTGGGCGAGGGGCTGCTGGCGGTCCTCCCGGAGGCAGGCGATCCGGCGGTCCTCGACATCGCCGCCCGGCTCGCCCACCAGCTCACCCAGCGCGCCGAAGGAGGCCCCGAAGGGCCGGCGGAAGGGGTCCTGGTCTTCTCCGGGGGGGTGCGGCTCGGCCCGGCCGGCCTCGCGCCGGTCCCCGATCCCCTGCTCGCGGCGCTCGTGCACCGCCGCCCCCGGCTCCCGCCGCGCGGGGTCGTGCTCACCGCCCGCGCCGCCCAGGGGCTCGAGGAGGGCTTCCGGCTGACGCCGGCCGGCGGCTTCGACGCCGCCGACGGCCAGCACTTCCCGCTCCTCGCGCTCGGCTCGGAGCGCACGGCGCCGGTGCCGTTCCGCAACCCCGAGGTGCTCGAGCGGCGGCTCGCCTGGGTGCCGCGGCCGGAGGCCGAGGAGCTGCGGCTCACCTTCGCCGAGGCGCCGGTGGTGCGGCTCGTGGGTCCGCTCGGCTGCGGCAAGAGCCGGCTCGCCTGGGAGAGCCTGCGCGGGGCGCGCGGGCGGATCCTCTGGTCGAGCAGCAGCTCGCGGCGCGGTGGGGGCCCCGGCCACCTGGCGCAGATCGGCCGCCAGCTCGAGACGATGACCCGCCAGCCGGTTGAGGGAGGGCGGGAGACGGTCGCCGCGCTCGGCCGGCTGGCCGGCGGGGTCGCGGTCTGGGTGGTGGCCGACGGCCTCGAGAGCGCCGCGGACGCCGACTGGGAGTGGCTCTCGGGGCTCGCGGGGGCGCCCGCCGGGGGCGGCTCGCTCCGCCTCCTCCTGGTCGGCCGCACAGGCACGCCGTGGCCGGCGCCGCTCGCCGCGACGCCGCTCGTGCGGCTGGGTCCGCTCGCCGGCGCGGCCGAGGAGCGGCTCGCCCGCCAGGCGTTCGCGGGCCTCTCGCTGCCGGATTCGCTGGCGGAGCGGCTGCGCGGCGAGGCGGCCGGCTCCCCCTTCGCGCTCGAGGAGCTGCTCGTCCACCTCGCCCGCGGCCACCGGCTCCGGAGGGTGGTCGGCTCGTTCTTCTTCGGCGGCGAGGAGGGGGTGGAGGTGGCCCCTTCGCCGCGCCTCGTGGGTCACGTGGAGGCGGAGCTGGCGCGGCTCGGCGAGCCGGGGCCGCTGCGCCTCCTCGCGGCGTGCGACGAGGCGCTCCCCGACGACCTGCTCGCCGCCGCCGCCGCCGGGCTCGCCCTCCCGGCCGGCCCCCGCTGGGCCGAGTCGTATCTCGCCAGCGGTTGGCTCGCCGACCGCCCCGGTCCGTGGGGGGAGGGCGTCGATCTGACGGCGCCGGTCTGGCGCGCGGCGGTGGCCGCGACGCTCCCGCCCGAGTCCCGCCTCGCGGCGCGGCGGGCGGTCGGCACCCGCCTCGTCGCCGCCGGCCGCCCGGGCTCCCCCTGGGCCACCTACCGGCTGCTCGCCGGCAGCCTCGCCGGGGCGCGCGAGCTCGTGACCGTGGTTCGCGGGCCGCACGCCGACGTTCCCCGCGGCGAGCTCTTCGACGCCCTGCGCGCCGAGGCGGCGGGGGTGGAGGGGCTCGGCGAGGGGGAGGAGCTGGAGCGCGAGCTGCTCTGGGCGCTGCTGCCGCTCGGCCGGCGGCTCGGCCGTCTGGGCGAGCTGGCGCCGGAGCTCGACCGCGCCCAGGAGCTCGTCGCCGACCGCCCGGAGCGCTTCGTGGCGATCGCCACCGTGCGGGCCGAGCTGGCGCAGAACGCCGGCCGCCCCGAGGAGGCCGAGGCGCTGCTGCGCCGCGCCCTCGCCGCGAGCCGCGAGGGGAAGGAGGCGGATGGACGGCGCCAGGCGCTGCTCGTCCTCGAGCTCGGCCGCGTGCTGCAGCGCCAGGGGCGGCGGCGCGAGGCGCGCGAGCTGCTGGAGCGGACGCTCCCCGCCCTCGACGGTGCGGCGCGCAAGGGGCTCGCGGCGCAGTGCCGCTTCCTGCTCGGCAACCTCGCGCTGCAGGAGCACCGGCTCCCCGACGCCGAGCGGCTCCACCGCGCGGCGCTCGAGGCGCGGCGCGAGAGCCGCGGCCCGGTGGCCGGCACCGTGGCCTCGCTCTCGGCGCTGGCGGCGGTGCGCACCGCGGTCGGCGACTTCTTCCAGGCGGTCTCCCTCTATCGCGAGGCGGACGAGCTGGCCCGCCGCGACGGGGGCGAGGAGGACAGCTTCGTGCTCCTCGGCCTCGGCCGCGCGCTCGCCCGGATCGGCGACCCGGCCTCGGCGAGCGCGCCGCCGCGCGGCGCGCTCGCCCGGCGCGCGGGGCGCGACGACCGCGCGGGGGTGGCGAGCGCGCGGCTCGCGGTGGCGGAG
>JAHDVN010000321.1 GCA_023384635.1 Thermoanaerobaculia bacterium | reverse complement strand
TCGAGTCGCGCTCGCGCGCGAGCGCCTCCACCTCCTCGCGCACCGCGAGGACGTCGAGCCCGTGCTGGTGGAGGATGCGCATCCCGAGCGAGCCCTCGACGCGCAGGATCCCCACCAGCAGGTGCTCGCAGCCGACGGCGGCGTGCCCCATGCTCTCCGCCTCGTGCGCCGCGTAGGCCAGGATCTTCTTCGACTCCTCCGAGAGCGGCAGCTCCGCGGTCGAGGAGATGCGCTCGACGAACGGCCTCTCCCCTTCGATCTCCCGCCGGAGCTCCTCCGGGCGCACCTGGAAACGGCCGAGCAGCTCCGTGACACTCTCCTCGCCCTCGCGCAGCACGCCGAGCAGCAGGTGCTCCGACTCGATCACCCGGCTCCCCAGCTTGGAGGCTTCGTAGCGCGCGAAGAAGAGCGCCCTGCGCGCCCGCTCGCTGTACTTCTCGAACATCCGGGGCCGTCTCCCGACTTCCGTCTCAAGCGCTTCAGAATCAGCGCGATAGCTCGTTCAACACGCCGTTCTGAAGAGCCAGGACTCTAGCACAGCGGCGCGCCATCTCCGGGTTGTGGGTGACCAGCAGGCAGGTCGTTCCCTGCGCCCGCACGAGGTCGAGCAGGAGGGCGAAGACCTGCTCGCCGCTGGCCGGGTCGAGGTTGCCGGTCGGCTCGTCGGCGAGCAGGAGGGGGGGCTCGAGGAGCAGGGCCCGGCAGAGGGCAACCCGCTGCTGCTCGCCCCCCGAGAGCTGCCCCGGGAAGTGCGCGGCGCGGTCCGCCAGCCCGACCGCGGCGAGCAGCTCCGCGGCGCGCCGCCGCCAGGGCCCGAGCGGCAGCCTGGCGATCCGGGCCGGCATCAGCACGTTCTCCGCCGCCGTGAAGTCGGCGAGCAGCTGGTAGAACTGGAAGACGAAGCCGACGGTGCGGGACCGGAAGCGCGCGAGCTCCGCGGGATCGAGCCCGACGAGCGAGCGCCCGCCGACCGCGAGCTCTCCCGCGTCCGGACGGTCGAGCCCGCCGACCACGTGCAGGAGCGTCGACTTGCCGGAGCCCGACGGGCCCTCGATCGCCACCAGCTCGCCCGGCGCCACGTCCAGGCCCACCCCGCGCAGCACCTCGACCGAGCGCTCGCCGTCGCGGTACGACTTCGTGAGGGCCCGCGCCCGCACCTCGACGCTCATCGCCGGAGCGCCTCCGCCGGCTGCATCTCCGACGAGCGCCGCGCCCCCCAGAGCGAGCAGGCGGCGGTGAACGCGACCGCCACCCCCAGCACCGCCCCCACCTCGCGCCACTCGACCGCGAAGGGGAGGTAGTCGAGGAAGTAGACCTGCGAGGGGAGCCGCACCAGCCGAAAGCGGTCCAGCAGGAGCGCCGCCACGGCACCGACGCAGGCGCCGGCCGCGGCGCCGCCGCCGCCCACGATCACGCCGAGGAGGGTGAAGAGGCGCCCGAGCTCCCGCGGCGCCGCTCCCATCGCCGCCAGGGCTCCGAGCTCCCGCCAGCGGCTCGCCTGCAGCAGCGCCAGGTCGGCCACGAGGACGAGCGCCGCGACCACCACGATCAGCGAGACGGCTGCGAACATCACCGCCCGCTCGAGGTGGAGTGCGAAGAAGAGCGGCCGGTTGAGGTCCTGCCAGGTGCGCACCGCGCTCCCCGCGGGGAGTACCTCCCGGAGCCGCCCGGCGAGCGGGAGTGCCTCCTCGAGGCTGCCGGTGGCGACCTCGAGGACCGGCGGGCCGGGCCGCAGCAGGCCGTCGGCCAGGGCGAGGGGGAGGGCCACCCGGTCGCCGCGCTCGGTGCGGCCGCTGTGGAAGGTGCCGGCGACGGGCAGGGCGCGGATGCGCGGCTGCGGCCCGAGGGGGGTCAGCGTCGGCCGCGTGCCGACCAGCTCGACCCGGTCGCCGGGCCGCACGCGGAGGTCGTCCGCCAACTCCTCGCCGAGCACGAGCCCCGCGCCCGCCTCCTCCGTCCGGGCGCCCGGGAAGGAGCGCGGCAGCCGGTCGGCGTAGGCAACCACCTCCACCTCCCGCGCCGTCCCGCCGGCGACGAGCCAGCCGCGGGAACGCGCCAGCGCCTGCGCGAAGCGCACCCCTTCCACCTTCTCGACGGCGCGCAGCAGCTCACCGGTGTCGCTTCCGGCCGGCAGCTCGATCTCGAGCTGCGGGGTGCGGTCGAGGATCTCGGCGCGCAGCGCCCGCTGGAGCCCCGCGAGGGCCGAGAGGGCGAGCACCAGGGCCGCCACCCCGAGCGCGATCCCCGCGGCGGCGACCGCGGAGAGGAAGCTGGTCGCGGCATCCCGCCGCGTGCTCTTCACGAAGCGGGGAGCGAGCTGCCAGGCGAGGGGCGGGGGGCGCAAGGGGTCGGCGGCGGCCTCAGCCGCGCTCCGGACGCAGGAGCGGGAAGAGGATCACGTCGCGGATCGAGGAGCGGTCCGCAAACAGCATGGTGAGGCGGTCGATCCCGATCCCCGCCCCGCCCGCCGGGGGCATGCCGTGCTCGAGAGCGCGCACGAAGTCCTCGTCGAAGCGGTGCGCCTCGTCGTCGCCCGCCGCCCGCGCTCGCAGCTGCTCGCGGAAGCGCTCCGCCTGCACGTCGGGATCGTTCAGCTCGGAGAAGGCGTTGGCGATCTCCATCCCGCCGAGGTAGAGCTCGAAGCGCTCGGTGAACCGCGGATCGTCGCTCCGGATCTTGGCGAGCGGCGAGACCTCGACCGGGTGGTCGGTGACGAAGGTCGGCTGCACCAGCCCCGGCTCGACGCGCGCCTCGAAGAGGGCCATCAGCAGGTGGCCGTACGCCCCCGGCTGGTCGCCGAGCGGCTGCCCGGCCGCCAGCGCCGCCGGCCGCTCCAGGCCGAGCCGCTCGAGCCAGGTGGCGAGCTGCCGCGCGCTGTCGACCTCGGCCTCGGGGACGCCGAGTGCCGCCGCCACCGCCCCGCGCATCGAGATCCGGGGCCAGGGCCGGGCGCCCAGGTGCAGCGTCTCGCCTCGGTACGGGAGGTCCTCGCCGCCCAGCACGTCGCGGGCGAGCGCGCCGAGCATCTCCTCGACGAGGTCCATGAGCTGGAGGTAGTCGCCGTAGGCACAGTAGAACTCCAGCATCGTGAACTCGGGGTTGTGCTGGGTGGAGATGCCCTCGTTGCGGAAGTTGCGGTTGATCTCGTAGACCCGGTGGAGCCCCCCCACCAGGAGCCGCTTGAGGAAGAGCTCCGGCGCCACCCGCAGGTAGAGGTCCAGGTCGAGGGCGTTGTGGTGGGTCACGAACGGCCGGGCCGTGGCGCCGCCCGGCGTGTGCTGCATCATCGGCGTCTCGACCTCGAGGTAGCCGCGCGCGTCGAGGAAGGCGCGGATGCCGCGCACCAGCGCCGCCCGCAGTTCGAAGACGCGCCGCGACTCCGGGTTCGCGACGAGATCGAGGTACCGCTGGCGGTAGCGGGTCTCGAGGTCCGAGAGACCGTGCCACTTCTCCGGCATCGGCCGCAGCGACTTGGCGAGCATGGCGACCGCGGCCGCGTCGAGCGAGAGCTCGCCCGCGCGGGAGCGGATGAGGCGCCCGCGCGAGAGCAGGTAGTCGCCCAGGTCGAGCTGGTCGAGCAGGGCGCGCGAGGCGTCGTCGAGGCGGGCCGGGCGCACCAGCAGCTGCAGCTTGGCGCGCCCGTCGTGGAGGTCGAGGAAGCGGGTCTTGCCCATGTCGCGGACGGCCCGCAGCCGCCCGGCCACGCGCAGCTCCACCCCCTCCGCCTCCAGCTCCTCCGCGGTGCGGGCGCCGAAGCGGGTGTGGACCTCCGCCGGCTCGAGGTCGACTGCGGCCCGCGCCGGGAAGGCCTCCACCCCCATGGCCGCGAGCGCCTCGCGCTTCGCGCGCCGGTTCCGGATCTGATCGTCGAGCTCGGACATCGCCCGGGAGGATACCGCAGGGCGCCCCCGCCGCGCCCGCCTGCGGATGCCCGCGGGGCGCTGCTAGAGTCGCCGCCATGGAACACTACGCCGCCGAGCTGGATCTCGAGGTCGCGCGCTGGGACTCGCGCGGCTGGCCCCGGCCCGAGGTGGCGCTCGTCGCCGGCTCCGGCCTCGGAGTGGAGCTGGGCCCGGCGCTCGCGAGCCGCCC